>JBLIRS010000077.1:0-11881 GCA_049472415.1 bacterium
GCACCAAACGAATAGAGTTCAGCAAAAGCGCCCTCGGCAGCAAGAGACTGACTCTGGAGGTAGAACCCCGAGGCCAGCCCGCTGATGCTCAGCAGGATTGCAATCACTGCGCCAAAAGAAGCACTGCCCCATTTGCTTATGTTCCCTTTATCAATAAAGGAAATAATTGGTATGGAACAGGCAAGAATAATCTCTATTACCCTCATGCCCTTATACCATTTCTTGTTCCGGAGGCTTTTCTTATCATACCAGTTCAGTTGATCCTCTAACCGCCGCCATGCCGGGTGGTTTTTGATTTCATCTTTAATGGGATACCCCTCTTCTTTATCCATCAATCCTCCTTTTTGGTTTAGGAAAATAAACTGGTGATAATTAAATTCATACATAAATATACTTTTTATTAACATCCTTTACAATACCCATAAAGGACGGTATCCTAGTATAAAAATATGTATACTGTGATAGTGAACGTTTTAATGAGAATTCATTAATCCTGTAAATCCTTAGATAATGGAGAAAATAATAATGAAGAGATTTGAAAAAATTGTCTTGGTTATGGTCCCGATCGTATTCTTAATTACGTTCGCATGTAGCAGTGAGAAAACCTGGGACGAATTAAATAATGAAGCCCTTATGCTATATCAAAAAGGATCGATTTCAGATGCGACCAGGGTGGCTGAAAAGGCATTGAAGCTTGCTGAAAAGACTTTTGAGCCGAACCATCCGAATGTGGAAACATCCATAAACGGTCTGGCGCTGCTTTATTATTCCCAGGGCAAATATAGCGAAGCCGGGCACCTTTATAATCGGTCATTGGAAATAAAAGAAACATCCCTTGGGAAGGATAACCCTGATGTGGCGGTATCTTTGAACAATCTGGCGGCAGCATACAGGGCCCAGGGTAAATATGAGGAGGCCGAACCTCTTTACGAAAGGGCTCTTGTAATATATGAAAAGGCTTATGGGTCTGATAACTTATATGTGGCTCAATCCCTGAACAACCTGGCGACACATTTTAGAGACCTGGGTAAATATGCAAAGGCCAAACCACTTTACAAAAGGGCCCTTGAAATATATGAAAAAGCCCTTGGGCCTGATCATCCTAATGTGGCAAGGACCTTGAACAATCTGGCGGCAGCTTATAAGGCCCAGAGTAAATATGAGGAGGCCGAGCCTCTTTACAAAAGGACAATGGAAATATATGAAAAGGCATTTGGACCCGACCATCCTGATGTGGCAAAGGCGTTGAACAATCTGGCCGAGCTTTATAGAAAACAGGCCAAATATGAGGAGGCCGAACCCCTTTACGAAAGGGCACTGGGAATATCTGAAAAGGCATTTGGGCCTGATCATCCTGATGTGGCAACCATCCTGAACAACCTGGCGGCATTGTATAGAGACCAGACTAAATATGAGGAGGCAGAGCCCCTTTACAAAAGGGCACTTGAAATAAGAGAAAGGGCCTTTGGGCCCGATCATCCTGATGTGGCAAAATCATTGAACAATCTGGCTGAGCTTTACAGAGCACAAAAAAAATATCCTGAGGCAGAGCCACTTTATAAAAGGGCACTGGAAATATGTGAAAGGACGTTTGGGTCTGAACATCCTGATGTGGCGACTTCACTGAACAATCTGGCATTAATTTATGACGCCCAGGGTAAATATAAGGAGGCAGAGCCACTTTATAAAAGGGCACTTATAATATATGAAGATGTCTTTGGCAAGGACCACCCCTATACTCTCACTGTTAAGCAAAACATAGCGGCTTTTTACGATAAGATTGAAGAAGAGAGTGAAGCAAAAAAGCTTGAAAAGTGAGGAGAAGAAATTTATTCAAATCATCTTCTGCAAAAATTACATGGAGATGTCTTTTGTGGCGTTAACTGTCTCGTACTTGCTCTTTCCCCGAACCCTTTTTACTATTTTGCCATTATCCAGATAGTAGATCCAGTCACAGGACTCAATGGTATTTAGTCGATGCGCTATAATGATTATCGTCTTATCCTTGCATGATTCGTAAATTTCATCAATAATCCGCTTTTCTGTTTCATAATCCAGGGCCGATGTCGGCTCATCCAGGATAAGAATCTCGGGATTGAGATACAGGGCCCTGGCAATACCTATTCGCTGTTTCTGACCACCGGACATCTTTATACCGCCCTCACCCACCCTGGTCTTTAAGCCTGATTTCCCCTGGAGAAAGTCATATATTTTTGCTTTCTTCAATGCTTGAATAATCCTGGCTTCGTCGTAATCAGACCCAAATGTGATATTTTCAGCGACCGTTCCGTCGATCAAGTATATAAACTGCGGGATATAGCCTATCTTATGCCTCCATGTCCCTGTATTCCTCTCATTCAACAATACCCCGTCAACCCTTATTTCTCCTTCTTTGGGCAAATAAATCCCGGCAATAAGATCTGCTAGCGTCGATTTGCCGCTTCCGCTCTCACCAGCGAAGGCCACTTTACTCAACCTTTCTATGGTAAAACTCACCCCTTCAATGGCGTTCTGATTGTTATCATAGCTGAAGCTGACATTTTTCAACTCAATCCTCTCATAGTAATCGATCTGATCATATCCAGCCTTTTCCTCCTGAGCAACCAGATCAAAGTATACCCTGTCCAGGGACTTTGAACAAAACACCATATGATTGAAGCTATAATAGTTTTTACTGACACTCGGCAGTATCCGGTAAAGTGCAAGGGCGAAAATGGTCAATGTGGGAAGGAGAAGCTGAAGGTTGGCCTGTTTTAAAAGCGCCCTCTCAATCAATCCAATCAGACAAAGGAACCCTATTGCTTCTAGTATATTTTGGGGAAGCTTTGCCAGTATTTCCTTTTTAAATTTCGTATCGGAGTATTCTGACGAAACATTGCTTAATCCCTTTAATATTTGATCATCGTTTAAAAACTTTATCAGTTTGAAATTTCCGAAAAGCTCGGAAACCCTTTGAAAAAGGGCCTTAAAGTTTCTTTCCGCCTTGTTGCCCTGGCGCTTGATTATTGATGTTATGGTTAATGAGAAGACCAGGAAAAAAATGCCTGTAATGGCTGACAGGGTGAGGGTAATCTTCCAGTTAACAATCATGATTGTGGTATAAATAAAAAGAAACACCATCATTTCCGAAACAATATGAATTATATCATTTATGGTTGTTGTGGTTTGCTGCACCTCCGCAACAATGGTTTTTGTCAGGTCCGAGCTGTTTTTATTGAGAAAATTTTTATAAGGCATATGAAGATGACCTTTAATGACATTGACAATGGTTTTATGATAGAAGTTATTGATAAATTTGTTAATAACATAATTGAAAAAGAAATTGTAAATGGGTCTGAATATATAAAATATAATCAGAACCAGTCCGAAAATGATGAAAAAGGAATCGATGCTGGTAAAGCCTAAAATTTGATATATTGTCTTAAAACAGGTATTCGACAAGATGATTTCCTTATTGGACAAAACAGAAAGAAAGGGCGCGATCGCCGTCACCCCCGCGGTCTCAATGACAGAGAAGAGAATGGACAGAATGATAAGGGCCAGAATTTGACGTTTGTAAGGACGGATTAAATACTTTAAGACTTTATAATAATACTTGATTGTAGAGCTAATCTCTTTTAGTCGCATTTTTATCTAAAATCCGGCATTAAACCGGTTTGTTTTTCAAGACTATTTCAAGAAAGTTAACTGCCAAAAATTAGAATATGATTTAAATTACTATCCTATTTATATGCATAGCTGCAAATCCCGGAATTTTGAGAAGTTACGGTTAATTCATTTAATATATTGTAACAAAAAGAAGATTAAAATGCGATTAAAATATAATTAGAAATTTTTAATCTTTAAAACCTCCCTTGACTTTCCTTTGTTATCTGCGTAAATTAATAAAAATATTATAATTGAGCCTATAGACAACTAAACCGTAATATTCCGGATTGAAGAAAACTTAAAAATCATGAAACAAATCGATTACGACAGGGTCATTGATCTGACCGAACAGAATATTGTTTTGCCCCCTGAAACCTTAAAGGTAGCGGATGAAAAGATAAATACAATCCTGATCCCCCAAAAAAGCATTGAAAAAAGGGTAAAAGCACTGGCAAAACAAATCTGCCATGATTACAGAAATTATGATAACTTGCTGGTCATTGTGGTTTTAAAAGGGGCCTTTGTTTTTGCGTCGGATCTTTTAAGGGAGATGTATCATTACAGAAATTTTGGCCTTCAACTGGATTTTTTAAAAACGAGCACATATGGCAGGCAAATCAAAGGCGCAGGTGAATTTGAAAGGAAAGTAGTTTTTGATCTGGAACCAAAGGATATCGAAGAAAAAGATATCCTGATAGTTGAAGATCTGGTTGACCAGTGTTTTACCATAACCGAGATTGTCAAATATTTAAAAGAAAGAAAAGCGGCATCTGTAAGGATTTGCATCTTGCTGGAAAAAAAGATCCCCGATCCGTCCCATAAAGTTGCCAGATTAAAAAAGGAATTCAGGTGTGATTATATCGGTTTCATTGTGCCTGATGTCTGGGTTGCGGGGTACGGCCTGGACGCGGGAGAGGATTTAAGGCAACTGCCTTTTGTTGCAGCAGTAAAAGAGGAACTCTACAGATAAGGAGTGCCTTCCTTTCATGGATTATGGTGTTGTCTTAAAAGCAGAACATTTAAAAGCAGAGCATATTTTTACACCGGTTCCATTTTTATTCTTGATAACTACCTGTAATCCATTTACTATTCCCTTTCTTAGCCTCTCAAATAGGGCGGCAGCAACCGGTTGCTTCTTATTGCCACGGGTGGACGCAGTATCTCGGAAAGGATGATGCCCTGTATTAATAATCCGGGTTGATCAAAGGATATTTCAGCCCCTTTGATCTTATCTTTCCTGACAGCCTTTTCCTTAACAAGCGAAACCGTCTCCCCAGTAACCTTTTTGGGACGAATCTTTTTATGAACGGGAGACGGCGCCTTCTGATCTTCCCTTCTAATCTCTTCATGTTGAGTTTGAATAAAGATCGCCTCCGGTTGCCGGGCAGGGAATTCCTCCGGAATTTTAAAGCCCCCCTGCTTTCCCTCAGCCTCTGTTTTAAGATCTCTTAAAACCTTCCTAATCTCGCTCCATGTTAAAGGGAGGTCCTGACCGGAAGGAGGTCTCCCGGTTTCGGTTTTCGAGGGCGGAGGGTGAGTGGTGCGTACAGGTGGAATATGAGACTGGCTGCCGGCTTTTCTTTTCTTTTCCTCTTCTTCTGAAAAAAAACGAAAGACGGATTTAAATACAAAAAAGATGATGATTAAGATGATGATTTTATCAATCATTATCAAGATTCTTTCTCTTCTTTGGACCCGGGATGTCCTGAAGGATGTTGCGATTTTTCTCCCCCCATTTTGGAGATTGAATCCCGCATTTCCGTGTCCGCTGCAATGTTTTTCAGATGGTAATAATCCATTACACCCAGATTGCCTTTTCGGAAGGCCTCGGCCATAGCCAGAGGCACCTGTGCTTCGGCCTCTATTACCTTGGCTTTCATCTCCTGCACCTTTGCCTTCATCTCCTGCTCCGCTGCAACCGCCAATGCACGACGGCTCTCTGCGTGGGCCTGGGCAATCTCTTTGTCCGCAACCGCCTGTTTAGTCTGTAACCTCGCCCCGATATTTTCCCCCACATCCACATCTGCAATATCAATGGATAGGATTTCGAACGCGGTTCCCGAATCCAGCCCTTTTGCCAACACCGTCCGGGAAATGGTATCCGGATTTTCAAGCACGTCCTTATATGATTTGGACGAGCCTATGGTAGTAACAATGCCTTCCCCTACCCTGGCTATAATGGTCTGCTCTCCGGCTCCTCCAACCAGACGTTCCATATTCGCCCTCACCGTCACCCTCGACTTGGCCATGACCTGAATACCATCCTTTGCCACCGCGGCTACAATAGGGGTTTCTATCACCTTTGGAATAACGCTCATTTTGACTGCGTCAAGCACATCCCTTCCGGCAAGATCAATGCCCGAGGCAATGCTAAAGCTCATCTCTATATTTGCCTTGTCTGCAGAAATAAGTGCCTTGACCACGGAACCAACATGGCCCCCTGCCAGATATAAGGCCTCCAGGTCATTAATGGCTATATCAAGGCCGGCCTTGACTGCGCTTATCCTGGCATTCACTACCACGTGAGGAGGGACCCGCCTGAACCGCATTCCTATCAGATTTGTAAGCCCAACATAAGCCCCGGAAGACCATGCAGCTATCCAGAGGGGAACCGGAATCAGATAAAGAAAGAGTATCAATACAAAAATAATAAAACCAAAAACAAGAAATGGAAAAATATTCAAGGGCATCTTTTTCCTCCTAACCAAATTTAATTTTAATATGCTCTGTTATGCTCTGTTATCAAAAAAATTATACCTCTTCTACGAATATTCTGTTTCCTTCTATGCGGACGATTCGTATAGCGGTGTTTCTCTTTATATAAATACCGTCAGCGATCACATTCACCCGTTTATCCTGAAATTCCGCAATACCGGAGGGACGCAGATCAGACATGGTCAATCCTGTTTCTCCAACATTTACGTTTGAGCTGTTATATATTTTATCTCCCGGCCGGTTCTTAATACCGGCAGTACTTTTATCACCTATGCTCCCGCCCAGGACGAATTTTTTGGCGGCACCGCTTTTTTGTAAAATTATAAAAGATATTACAACCATGAAAATACTGATCATGGCTACACCAATCCCCCAGATAAAGCTCAGTTTTGTCCAGGAAAGATATGTTCCTATCACCAGTAAGGCAATGGCTATAATGCCGACAGGACCGAACCCGGGGACAACAAAGATCTCGAGGAGTAAAAATACAAGCCCCAAAAACATTATAATTGCTATCAAAATCGGCCAGTCCATTAATCCTTCTTCTTTTCTTTGATCTTCTGCACGATGATTTTCGAACCCTCCACCCGGATGATCCGGACAGGGGCGCCTATTTCTATGAAGTCTCCCTCTGTTACCACATTCAACCGCTCATTACCGAACACACCCTTACCGGCGGGTCGAAGATTCGTAAAGGCAACTCCCTCTCTGCCTAAATAACGGCCATGATTTGCTTCAGGATCTTTCCCCTTTTCACCTGATGAAGGACTTTCAGCCATTTGATCTTCCTTTGATACTGGAACAGCGGACCCGGTTCGCGCATGCAGCACAAAACGCTGGGCCGCCCTGGTTTTAGCCAGGGATTTAATGGATATAAAGAGAAAGACCAGAACAAAGAAAAATACTATGGACATATGAGCAACGGCTCTCCATAGCTCTGAGGAAGTAGGGTTCTTTCCCACAAGGCTTAAAGTAAAGGCAATACCAAGGGTAATTATACCGAGAATTCCCGGGAGGCCGAAACCCGGTATGAATGCCTCCAGAATGAGCAGGAAAAGACCGATACCAAGAAGCACGATCTCTTCCCATCCAATCAGTTGGAAGGCCCAGCGGCTCCAGAAAAAAAGGATTAAACAGACAATCCCTATGGTTCCGGCAATACCCCATGTGGGTGTTCTGAATTCCAGAATCAGGGTAACCAGTCCTATGGCTAAAAGGAGAGAGCCTAATAAAGTACCGTTTATGGTATAAAAAAACCTTTCCGCCCAAGTAGGCTTCTGAGTAATTACAGTGCCTTGCTGAAGACTAAGGGAGGAAAGGATCTCCTGAAGCCCCCCTGACACCTCAAAATCCGCTAATTTATTTTGAATGGCCTCCGAGGTGGTAAGGGTCAACAATTTACCTTTTTTACTCAATCCCTCTATTACAACATCGGGATCTACCATGGCCTCAGCAAGCAAAGCCGGCCTGTGGTTCTTCTCCGCGGTTGCCTTCATTTCCTTCCTGAAGTATGAAATGACCTTTTCGCCGGCAGGTCTCGCCTCCTGGTCAAAGAGGCCTATTATTACAGGTGTGGCCGCCCCGATGGTTGAGCCCGGGGCCATAACGATCTTTCGGCATGCCAGCGAGATCAATGCACCTGCTGATATGGCACGCTCGTTAATGTAGGCAATGGTTAATATATGGGTATTCAATAACGCGTCCCTTATTTGAACTGCCGCACCCAACCGGCCTCCGAATGTATTGATCTCAAGAATCAGGGCTTCTGTATCCTCTTTTTCTGCCTCCTCGATCACCCTTTTTATAAAAAGAGCTAATTCAATATCAATCTCACCATCCACCTTGATAAGGTAAATCTGGTTTTTACCATCTCCGTTTTCCGGATTTGCCAAGCAATTTTGTGGTCCTACAGAAAATAATAGGATTAAGGATAAAAACCCACTGATAACAAAAAATATTATTAAAGGCCTTTTCATAACAAATAATGAGTATATTTTAGTGACGTAATCTCTATAAGGCACAATAATATCAGATAACTACAGCATAAGCAATTGGCGGGATTTTTATTGCATTTAATTTAGTTATGAATAGCGGCGGACAGATGATATAATTAGCTTCCTCAATATTATTATTCATATTATTTTATTGTGACCTGATTAATATTATTGTAACCTGCACAGGGTGTTGAGATAATTAAAACAATGACCGGATCATCACATACAATTAAAAGCATAGCTCCCGGGAAGAGCAATAAAGAGACCTTGCCGTTAAAGCATGCATGGCCGCTGGGGGCGTCCTGCGGGCCGGTCTGGATGTCCCCTTCTAAAGTTAGGTTTCGCATATGGGCGCCGCACGCGGAAGAGGTGCGAGTCGAGTTCGAAAATGGACCATCAGCGGAGCTGCACAGGGAATCCAATGCCCCCCACTTCTGGTCCGCCGATGTCAGCGGGCTCAAGGCTGGAGACCGCTACCGTATCGTGCTCTCATCCAACTGGAACGATTGTTATCAAACCGAGGGGGCAAAACTTATCCGGCGTGATCCCTATGCACGTGAGACTGATTTTGATTCCTCCTGGTGCATATTGACCTCTCCCTTCTTCGACTGGTTTAAATTTAGACCTCCCGCATATAATGAGCTTATTATCTACGAGCTGCACGTCGGCAGTTTCCCTCCCCGGATCGATGGAAAGAGCGCGTTCGAGCTTACGGCTGAACGCCTTTCACACGTCAAAGACCTTGGTTTCAACTGCATCCAGTTGATGCCTGTCACCGAGTTCGGCGGCATATGGGGATACAATCCAAGACAATTGCTGGCTGTTCATGGGAAATGGGGCAGTACTTATCAATTCAAAGAGTTGATCGACCATGCTCATAAACTGGGATTGGCTGTGGTTATGGATATAGTTCTCAATCACGGCAGCGCGAAACTTAACTCCCTCTGGAATTGGGATGGTTACGGCCCCAATAATTGTGGCGGAATATATTTCGAAGGAGGAAGCGATACCCCCTGGGGACGACGTTTCGCCTTCTACAAATGGGAAGTGAAGGAGTATCTGAAAGCCGCATGCCGCATGTGGTTAGAGGAATATAATATGGACGGACTTCGCTTTGATTCCGTTCACAATATGCCCTGGGACCTTCTGCGGGAAATGACAAACGAAATCAAAAGCCATTATCCGGGCAAGATCCTTATTGCCGAAATAACACCTGAAAATCCGGCCGTGGTTACAGAAGCCGGGTTTGATGCTTGCTGGATACATGCCGCTCACTTTGATTCGGTGAAAATCGTTAAAGGTCACGACGGTGGTGATAATCCGCAAACCCGTATGTCACTGCTGAAATCCATGATCGATATACACCGTGGCTTTCCCAGGTCCTGCAGCGCAATAAATTCAATGATGGGATCTCACGATCAGTGTGGCGATCGTCATGGCGGCAGCCAGGACGGAGGATGCCACCGGTACTTTATATCGAGGCTGGGGGGGAGGAACAACTGGCACGCCCGGGCCAGGGTTAGAATGTGGTACGCGCTCCAGGCAATGAGCCGGGCACTGCCTATGATCTTTATGGGCACAGAAACCCTTCAGGACGATTGGTGGCACGTTGATGACTATCACCGGCTTAACTGGAGATTGATCGAAGAGAGCGATACATTCGCCGTACAGATGATGAACTGTGTGAGAGATGTCAATAGGCTTCGCTTGAGCAGCCGTGCGCTGATCTCGGAAAACATCAGATTTGTTCATGAAGATCCTGAGAATACTGTCCTCGGATGGGTACGCTGGGCTGACGGAGCCAGGGCGGGTGATGTATATCTATGCGCGGCACACCCCGGTGAGAGCCAATGGACGGGAAATGAATACACCCTGTATACCGGCTGGGGAGTAAACCGCAGATGGATACAGATATTCAATTCCCAGGCAGAAGCATACGGGGGCTGGGTCGAGTCCGGAACATCCGGGGTACTGGTGAGCGACCGGGAGGGAAAAATCCGGATCAATATCCCCAAATGGTCACTATCTGTATTCAGGCTCGAAACATGACAAAAAGACGGCAGGGTATAAAATATAAATATACAACTAATTTGGTTGCAAATTTTTACTTATACAAACAATCGAGAGAAAGAACAAAATGAGTTTTTGCTTATCTATTAATAATTTTGGAGGCGATTTTTATGGAAGCGGCAGTCTATAAACCCGAGATAGAAAACCTGCTGAGCATATTAGAGAAAATATTGGGCGGCCGCAAAATGCTGGCTGACCTGCTGGGAGTAGATAAATCACAGATAACAAGATGGCACAAACTGACGTATCCCGACAAAAAAAATCTGGCAAAGATTATTGGGATTAATTACATAATAGTCAGATTAATGCAAAATTTCAGATATGTTGATTCAGCCCTTAAATGGCTCAACGGAGAGAACCTTCATCTGAATAACAGGCGGCCGATCGATGTTTTAAAAGACAACATCTTACTGGCAATTGATATGTATGAAACAGGCTCATATGCTTAAGCAGAGCCTTTTCAGGGTGTTCAATTTTTCAGCCGCCAGGAAAAACAGCCCATTCGAAATAGATGTTCATAAACAGGGAAAAGGAAGATTCGATATAATTCATAAGGATACTGTTATCTACTTATAGCTGGAAAGGATATCCGCAATAGCGGGATGTATTCTGCATCTGAGAAATATGAATCTGAACAATAGAGATTTTGAGGTTGGAGAGGATACGGTAAAGGCACTGGCAGAAATAAGGATCATAAAAAAATTAGATCTGGCAGATCTGAATGATATTAAAGACCTGGAAAGATATAATATTAAACCATCCGAGGTGGTAACCCATGACAGGCAAATAACAAGGAGGGTTTCGGGAAAAATATATGATTCTCAGGTTGACGGATTTTTATGGTGGTCTTCAATAGAATCAAAATGGGAAAACGCCACACTTTTCAAATCCAGAGCAGAAAAAAAATTAAAGGTTCATAATATAATAAGACTGAGTGTGGATGTGGAAGATGTGCAGGAAGCTGCCGGATTTTTAAATATCAAGCTAATTACAGAAAGCGCCTGAATATTCAAATACCCAAAATAGACTCTTTTATTAATATCCGGTTTTTCAATCGCTTCCTTGCATCAGATCCCCGGCCTTTACCTCCAGATGGTGATAACGCTTGCGTCCTGTGGTTTTTTCCCTACCTGGATCGCTTCCTGAGGGCACCATTGCAGGCAGGCCAGACACTGTTCACAAGAGTGAAGCCAGCTCGGTTTGCCCTCCCTGATCTCGATGTTCCCTACCTGGCACACCCTTTCACATATCCCGCAACTGTTGCATGTCTCAGAAACCGTGAACTTCTTGTCGAGATTTGGAAAGGCTCTCATGGAAAGCCTGTAAAGCCAACCCGTGATTACTCTGCCGAAGACACCTCCCATTTCGACTTCCTGTGACCTCTTCTCCTTGACAACAGCACATATCTCATCGATACGAGCCTTGGCCCTGCCAAACATATCCTGCTGTTTCTC
>JBLIRS010000078.1:0-11804 GCA_049472415.1 bacterium
TTTCCTCCAACTCGTAAAAAATCATTGAAATAGTGCATAGTCATTTTAAGTTTCTGTAAATTATCCTTTAATCTTGAAAGATCCTTCGGAGATAGATGAAAAACAGGACGATAAGAAAGTGAGCAGAAAAAAGCTGTTTTATGGATATATTAATTTTTGACATTAATATTGCACATCGGCTTTTATAATCTGTTATTAATCTAATTCGAGGCTTCTTCTTAAACCGGAAAGATTGGGTCCTCAAAAGGAAAAATATATATGCAGGAGCATTTTAAACCCAAGATAATTATCTTTTGCTGCAACTGGTGTGCCTACGCCGGTGCGGATCTTGCCGGAGTAACCCGCCGGAAGATAAAGCCATATTTCAGGGTAATAAGAACACTATGCTCTGCAAGGGTAGATCCGGAGTTCATAATGCATGCCTATAAAAAAGGTGCGGATGGAGTAATGGTGGCCGGTTGCCACCCGGGAGATTGCCATTATATCGGAGGAAATTACAGGACACGAAGGAGAATGGCCCTGCTTAAATTTATGATTTCACAATTTGGGCTTAATCAGGACAGATTCAGATTGGAGTGGATTTCGGCGGCCGAAGGGGAAAAATTCGCAAGGGTAGTCAATGAGTTTGTTGACAGAATAATTGAGTTGGGCCCGAGCCCTTACAGAAAGATGATAAAAACTAATTAAGTGAGGGGCTAATATGTCGGAAAAAATCAGCATAGCTTTAAAACGGGGGGCGTCGTGCGTGGGCTGTGATATCGCAGTGGTTAATTTTAATGAAGCCCTATTCACACTTTTAAGCCTGGCGGATATCGTCTTTTCCCCTACTTTACTTGACGTGAAATATGATGAAATAAAAAAGATGCCTTCCGGGTCCATTACAATAGGTTTTTATCATGGTGCTGTGAGGAACTCGGACAATGAAGAAATGGCAAAGGTGATGCGTGATAAATGCCGGATCCTTATTGCCTATGGTGCCTGCGCCCATATGGGAGGCATCCCCGGTCTTGCCAATGTCACAAACAAGAGAGCTATTCTCGATCAGGTATATAAAAAAACACTGTCTACAATCAACAAAGATAATGTAATACCAAAGGAAAATTATTCGGATGACAGGGGACATGAGCTGACTCTTCCCATATTCTGGGATGAGGTTAAGGCCCTGGATGACATCGTGGACGTGGACTACTATGTTCCTGCATGTCCTCCGACACATGATATGAATATGCAGATACTGAATGTGGTGAAATCCTTTGTGGAAGAGGGCAAGCCCCTTCCTCCGAAGGGGACTGTTATAGCCTCTGAGAAAAATCTATGTGACGATTGCAAGCGCATTCGAAGCGATAATATGAGCGTTGATGAATTTGTAAGGATACATGAAAAGGACCTTGATCCGGAGAAGTGCTTTCTTGAACAGGGTGTGGTCTGCCTGGGACCTGCCACAAGGGCGGGATGCGGGGCTGTTTGTCCGGGTGTAAATATGCCCTGCCGGGGTTGTATGGGACCGACTGCTCCTGTGACCGAGCAGGGTGCCTCCATGCTTTCCGCTCTGGCATCCATATACAGTATCAGTGATAAGGAAAATGAGATGGATGAAGGACAGATAGAAAAGGTTATCAGCCAGATCATAGATCCTTTAGGGTGTTTTTATCGTTTTTCATTACCTAAGTCGCAGTTGGGCCGGGTGGTTAAGGATAAAAAATAGTCCAATCAAGAATTGTAATCAGGACTGGTAGTAAGGGATAAAAGATAGCATAATTGAGAAAAACAGGGGAGAGCCGAAGCATGCCGGAAATCTGGGACAAGAGACATAAAACAAATAAAAGGGTCATACATATAGAACCCGTAACCAGGTTGGAAGGACATGCAAAGATAGATATCTTTTTAGACAAGGATGGTAATGTTGAGGACACATATTTCCAGGTTGTTGAGTTGCGGGGATTTGAAGAGTTCTGTAAGGGCCGTCCCGCGGAAGAGATGCCGAGGATCGTGACACGTCTTTGCGGTGTATGTCCATGGCCTCACCATCTGGCCTCCAGTACCGCATTGGATAAGATATTTGACGCCCCTCCGCCGGTACCAGCGCTTAAGGTAAGAGAGTTGGGCTATTGCGCCCATATGCTGGAAAGCCATCTTGAGCATATATATGCCCTTGGACCTGCCCCTGATTTTGTGCTGGGTCCTGCGGCGGATCCCAAAAAAAGAAACGTGTTCGGGGTGATTGAGGCTGTAGGCCTGGAGACAGGGAAAAAGGTCGTGACACATCGGGGCTACGCCGTTGAGATAGAGGACATAGTGGGCGGCAAATCCACCCATCCCGTATTCAGCATACCCGGCGGGATCTCACATTTTATAACCGGAGAGCAGAGGGACAGAATAAGGGAGTTGGCAGACAAGCTGGTGGATTTTTGCGAGTTTACCCTTACGGTGGTCAATGACGTGATCCTGTCCAATAAGGAATATATGGATATTATCCTTAATAAGGACCTCTATTACCATAATTCCTATCATATGGGCATGGTTGATGATAATAATCAATTAACACTCTATGGCGGCAAATTGAGGGTGATCGATCCGGAGGGCAATGAGGTCGCAAGATTTTCCGGTGAGGAATATCTGGAATATATAGCTGAACATCCTGTGCCCTGGTCTTATCTCAAATTCCCTTATCTCAGAAAAATTGGCTGGAAGGGTATCAGGGACGGCAGGGAAAGCGGCATTTACAGGGTGGCTCCTTTGTCCCGGCTGAATGTGGCGGACAGGCTGAAAACCCCTAAGGCGCAGAAGGCATACTCGGTGTTTTTTGAAACACTGGGGAGGAAACCCGTGCAGAATTCCCTTGCCTTTCATTGGGCGCGTGCCATTGAATCACTTTATGCGGCAGAGAGGTTGCGGGAGCTTGCCAATGACGAGGATATACTGAGCAGGGATTACAGGACCATAAGCAGGAATGTAACTGGTGAGGGTGTGGGTGTCATAGAAGCGCCACGCGGAACATTATTTCACCACTATAAAACGGATAAAAAAGGGATCATTACAGATCTTAATCTGGTTGTGGCAAGCGCTCAGAATTACGCTGCCATGAATATAGATATAAGAAATGTCGCACGCAATCTTATCAGGAATGGTGAGATCAGCAATGGAATACTCAATATGGTGGAGATGGGCTTCCGGTCCTATGACCCCTGTTTCTCCTGTGCAACCCATTCGGCTATCGGAAAGACACCCATGGAGATTACCGTTTTTAACCATAAAAATGAAGAGATTAAACGCCTGTCAAGATAAGTCCGGAGCCTCATCAGATATTAATAAAAATAAACACACCCTGTTGGTCTACCTGGGTAACCCCATTTTAAAGAATGATTGCATAGGTATCAAAATAGGAAGCCGTCTTGAAAAGGACCTCAGGACCCGCAGGGATATTCAAATATGCGAATTTGTAGGTTCCCCTCTCGACCTTGTCACTCAATTTACAGGATATAAAAGGATAATCCTTGTGGATTCCATTATTACAGGGACCCTGGATATTGGCTCCGTGGTAGTATTTAAAGACGATGAAATTTTGACCTGTTCCGGAAATCCGCATTATGTTCATGGTGTAAATCTTGCCGAGGCCCTGGCCCTGAGCAAACGTTTGGGAATACTCCTGCCTTCCCATATCCTTTTGATCGGTATAGAGATCGGCAAGGCGGATGAATTCGGCGGGACCCTTTCTGACGATCTGAATAGTAAAATGGATGATATTTATCATAATATCTATGACATAATATCCCGGTTTTCCTAAAAAACAGACTATTCATTAACCGTTAAAATATCTTTCATCTTTCACATCAAATTCATCTCAAATAAAGTTTATACAAGACTATTATATAACCTTACCGGCAATTTTTGACTTATGTTGACTTCGCAAATTATCGTGACGGGAATTTTCCTGAACGGCATCCTGTTTGCAGCAAATAATTTTAAGCAGTTTATACCTTATAACAGAAGACAAGACAAAATGGATATGATTTTAAAAGACATATCAAATCTCAAAGATTTTTTGGCAGGCATAATATTATTCCTTTTATTGGCTAATTGTGCCCATTATTCCATGAGTCCTGATTATAGAGGCCCAAAAGCATTACCTGAAGAAATAAAAGAGGAATTCTTTTATAAAAAGAACGAGGTCTTATATAAAGAGAAGATCTTGGAAAAAAAGGAAAAATATGTCATAAAAGAGATAACCTTTGCCTCTGCGCATAATATACTACCAACCAATCACGATATCTGCATCCAATATTATGATATCAATGGTAATGAAAAAACACCGGTTATCATGGTATTACCTATTTTAGGCGGATCATACTCCATTGCCAAAAGGTTTGCCTCTTATTTCTCAGAAAACGGATATGCCTCTGTCATTGTGCACAGGCAAAAAGAATACAAGAGTTTGAAGAACATAGACAAAATAGACATCATTTTGAGGCAGATGGTATTTGATCATATGCAGGCCATTGACTGGTTTGAGACACAGGAAGACATCGATACGGGTAAGATCGGCATATTCGGAGTCAGCATGGGAGGTATCAAAGGATCCCTGGTGAGTGCCCTGGATGGTAGAATCAACGCTGCTGTCCTTGCGTTGGCAGCCGGTGACATCCCTTATCTGCTAACATATTCTAAAGAGAAAGGGATCATAGACAAAAAAAAGAAACTCCTGACAGAAAAAAAATTAACCCCCGATGAGCTCTATAACAGATTGAGAGATATGATCACATGTGACCCTATAGAGTATGCCGAATACATCAATGCCAATAATGTTCTTATGATTCTTGCAAGATTTGACAGAGTAGTGCCTTTCTCCAAAGGAAAGGAGCTAAGGGACAAAATGGGAAAACCTGAAACGATCTATCTGCTTTCAGGGCATTACACTGCATACCCCTATATATTTTATATAAAAAGGGCAGCCTTACAGTTTTTCAAAAAAAAATTCGGAGGTTGACGAAAACATAAATCATTTTTTAAATCATCCTATTAAAATAAGATGTCCGGATGGAATCTCAAACAAAGGGAGATTAATTCATCAACGCCTTTTTAAAATCAAAATAGAACCAGCTCTGATTGCAGGCCTTGCCCTTTTCATCCCTTGTATTATTAGAAGCGTTTGACACCCATGCTTCCAGGGTTTTTGGCTTGAAGATGACGTTTTGCATGTTTCCTTTTAGTGATATTACCTGTGAAATCTTCATTAATATTTGAGGGGATATTTTGCCATAGTTTTCCGAAAGGACTTCATATGATTCCTCCATCTTTGCCCCGCCATATATGACATCATCAATCGGAGGATATTCTTTATTGTCTCTTTCATCAACCAGGGGCATGTTCTCGGTAAATATCTTTACCCTGTCCCTATCTGATATAAATAATAAGGCATTTGTCTGATTGTTTCCCTGTTTTGCATCGGTAATCATATAGATATAGGAACAGGTCCTGGGCGAATCCTTTATAATCCTTTTTACGTCATCCAGGGTGTCAGCTTCCCTCATAAGCTTCCTGAATAGGAATATAAACGGAATACCCTCGAGACTTTCTCCTGGAGGGTCTCCATAGCCCATCTCACCGAATGACATCTGTCTTTCATTCATTCCTGACACGCAGCCGATGAACCCCGCAAAGGAGAATGTCGCGGATGCGTTACCGGAATCCGGCTTATGAACCATAATAACCGGGCGCTTCTGCACCCCCATCATTCTGATCCAGTCAAGGACCCTCAAATGATATATCTCTCCGTCTGCCGTGGATTTCCCGGATGTAACGATATTGCTGCAGCTTTCTTGTTTGAATCTTTTGAGAAACCTTCTTTTAGGACCGTACTCGGAAATCTCGGGAACTGCATGAAACCAGTGGATAACCCTCAACGGGATATCGGCCCCATGGGCAAGCCCGCGCATTTCTTCTTTCTCTTCAATGGGAATATATGGGGCCATTAAATCATAGGTCTCATCCATCATGTCTTCCGTGGCAAAGGTCTTTGCCAATCCTATTACCCGATTGACATTTGCCTGAACATCCTCCTTGAGAAGCCTGCCGTGCTGAAATCCCATCTCATAAGGTGTGCCTGTCAAATAGAGAATCTTTATATTGTTCACATTGGGGTCCGCAATCTTTTCCAAAGATGCCTTTGATAATATCCGATCCTCGGTTACCTTATTCTCGATTACCATAGATCTCTGGTATAAGGGAAGGTCATTCTGTGGCACTATCATACAGCTAAAACATATACCAAATAGAAATGTGATTAAGAAAAGTATCTTTGTATTTTTTGTTTTCCCCATGATTATTTTTCGGTAATTTTATGGGAATTATTTGCTTTTCTCTGCCGAATATAATATTCAAATAAATTTATTAAAAATAGAACCGTCCCCTTTTTACCCTTTTTAGTCAATGGAACAGGGCAAAGATTCCGATAAATTTTTAGGGCCCGCTCTCGGGCATTAAGAGGAAAATAGATAGATAAATCAATCAATAAGAAATGTTTGGGTATATTTTTTTATGATAAAAAAAGATACTTTTTCATGTCTTTTCCCGCTAATTCTATATTTGGTTGCTTGCACCTTGCATATTAACATTATCCTTTCGGTGCCTCTTTACGCCTTTGAGCATAAAGTGTCAGAAGATAAGCAGATTGAAGACAAAGAGAATGTGCCCTCCCTTGAGAATGAAGACCCTGATAAAAAGTCACCTGATAAACAAATAATAGATGACATTGAAATATCCATCAAACCCAAAGTGGATGATACTATAAATAGTGAATGCATCCATCCGCCACTTAGCGTTAAATACGGAGTTAATCCCGATTGGGAGTTTAATTTCAGGCTCAATACCTTTCTCAATAATCCGTTGAAGGGACGGAGCAGAAATGGGGTATCAGATGTCATCGTAGGAACAAAATATCACTGGAAAAGACTGCTCAAATATGACATAGATACAATTACTGCTTTCTCTGTTCAGATACCGGCAGGCAGCAGTGAGGATGTTTCCGATGAATACACTCATTACCGGCCCGAACTAAAATTCGTCAAGACTGTATCGGAGTGGAAGAAGGTACAGTTGTCAACAACCATCAAAATGGACATACTCTCGGGTTATTCTGAGGAAGCCGAAACCTTGAATCAGGATACATTGGATGATTCTTTGATACTGGATAATTCTTTAACCTTTACTATCGGTGCTCTGCTTCCGGTATATCCTTTTAATTATATCTTTGAGGCAGAGTGGATAAGTACCGAGATTGACGGCGGCAATCAGAATATTGTTTACCTGACATCAGGGGTTTTTTATGATGTTCAAGAAAAGAAGTATCCATGGATACGAGGTGAAATGCAATTAGGGCTAGGGGTGCGTTTCGGACTTCATGACACAGAAGACTCTTTCGCTTTTTTTGTCCGGCTTAATTGGGACCTCCCCTTCAAGATGCGCTTGAAAAAAGGATCCAAAGAGGAAAAAAAGATTTCTCCTTGATTTGATTGTTTGTTAATGGTTTTTAAGCAGGTACCTGAAGCTTCCAGAAATCCTTGTTTGACTTTGAGAACCCCTTCATGATTCAGACCCTGGTGTCAAGAAATTTTGTTACTCCGGCAAAGACACCTTCGGAGCCTTCACCACGAATGATGCCATGCCGGTCAGAAGGAAAAACGATCAATTCCTTATCTTCGGAGCCGAGTCCCTGGTGGAGAAAATCGCTCCCTTTGGGATGAACAATCGGATCGTCAGAGGACTGGATGATCAAAGCCGGCACGGTAATCTCACTGAGCCGCTTTGTTGTTGAATCTATTAGCTCCATCAGCTCCTTAACCCCGCTTATGGGATTGCGTGAGTAATTAATTTGGGGATTTTCCGGCTCGCTCGGCACAAAGTGCTGACGTCCCTCGCCATTGACAAGCTTATCTGCCAGTTTGTTCCAGAGGACCAGGGCAGGCGCGAATTTTGCCGACTTTTTTCGCAAACGGAATGCGGGGTTAATGGCAAACACAGCCTTTATATTGTAAAGATTATTGATAGCACAAAGATATAGAGCCAGGGTTGCCCCTGTGCTAAATCCACCCAGTACAATTTTACTGCAGCTATTTGCCAGCACCATACAGCCATGCTCCAGGGATTCCAGCCAATCCCTCCAGCTTTTATGAGCAAGATCTTCGGGGCTGGTCCCATGTCCTGACAGTCTGGGTGCATAGACAGTATAACCCTTTTGATGCAGGTTCTCGGCAAGCGGCCTGACCTCCTCTGTAGCGGCCAGATAGCCATGCACAAGAAGTATCCCGACCTTTGCCCTGAAATGTCTAAGAAAGAAGGGAGCCCCTATATTCATAGGCTTGGACTCGTTTTCGCGGTAATATGTATGATAGTCGTTTATAAATTTTACCTTCTCAATATTACAGAACCGGCGTCTCATACGCCAGTGTACAAAACTTTTTGGATACCAGGCGATTAGCCTTACTTTCCTTGTAATGGAATGGAGGTATTCAATCTCATTGAGAATAACCTGGTAGGTATTTTCGTTTCTGATGGTGTGAAAATCAGAAAGAGGCAAGCCCTTTTGCCCGTTTTTGTATATGATATTCCCCTCTTTTCTTACAACACCGCTTTTTCCCGCCATTGAGAGAAAGTCTTCGAGTTTTTGACGATACTCGTGAAGTAGTTGAGTATTCTGGTCACGATGAATGGATCCATGAAAGCGAATGGAATTCAGCTTAATGACCGATATTGACGCGAGATAGAGCCGCTGGGCCAGATCAAAAAGGGTAAAGCGATTTCCCGGATAATATTTTATAAGATACGCGGTCAGATGGTCGTGATTGACAGTGGTCATTTTATAGATTGCGTCCATGGCCTTCATAATCACCTTCCTTGCAATACGGCACGTAATAGGCCGGGAAGGCAATATATCATCAGGTAAAATGGGTTGAGGGGCGGTGATGTCATTATGGAAATGTTGTTGTTTCAGCAGATGTTTTATGGCAAAAGGTTTGCCGAGACATATATCCATATCGACTCCGGACAGAAGCATAGTACCCTCGATCTGCAATTCTTCGTGTACACGATCGGGAATCCCTTTTACGATGTAAGAGGCGAATCTCTCGATGGCGTTTTCCCTGGAGCGGATAGGATAGTAAGTGACATTTATGGGCATCAGGAATATCTCCAGATTTGTCAGCTCTTCCATTGAGTTTATATCAAAAACTTCCAGTTGCCTCTGGAGCAGATCGGGAGCATTTTCCCGGAGATAGTATAGCCGCCTGCGATATAACTCAGCCTGCAAGGCCAGTACAGCCGCGCCTGTATGCGGGGGCCTCCTTTTGCCTGTTGAGCAGTATATACTTAATTTGTCTTTGTCAAGCACCTTTTTATCCTTGATCATTGCTCCTTCCGGAAAAAACAGCCAGGGAGAATCATTCACGAGAAGGGAACGGATTATGATCTTGTCACGATCGGGGGCTTTTGTGGAGAGTGCACCCACTTTTTCCAAATAAGCACCAAGTGCCCCTGTAAATAAGCTGTAATGGGCAAGTGACATTACAGGCTTTCCGATAAGTTTGTTCAGTTCGTAAGGAAGAATAAAGGTCTCCAGACGCGTAAAATGATTCACCACAAAGACAATGATGCCATCCGGAATATCTTCGCAGTTATGGACATGAACAGACGCCTTGGAAAAGCGCTCCAGTGCCCTTAATCCCATCTTGCTGATGGAAAAAGCGAAACGGTTGATTTCAGCCATTGATGTTTCCACTTAATACGTTGTTTTTTTGGATTTAACTATAATTTCCCTATCACTCCGCCGGCGATGGTGTTCTTTTGAATCTCTTTTGTGCCTTCGTATATTTCCGTGATCCTGGCATCCCTGTAAAAACGTTCAACTTCGTATTCCAGCATATACCCGTAACCGCCTAACAACTGAATGGTTTCTTCAGTGATTTCAACAGCCATACGGGCCGCATAGAGCTTTGCCATGGAAGTGAGTTTGGGGTCGATGCGGCCCTGATCAAAATTCCAGGCGGCTTTATAGACTATAAGCCTTGCTGTTTCGAGTTTTGTTGCCATGTCTGCAAGTTTATGCCTTGTTACCTGGAATTCGGCAAGCTTTTTATTAAACTGCTTACGCTCCTTACAATATGCAAGCGCCCGGTCAAATGCCCCTTGGGCTATCCCGAGGGCCTGTGCCGCAATCTCAATCCTGCTTTCGTCAAAGAATTCAAGGGCGTGATAAAATCCTTTGTTTTCCTGCCCTACAAGATTTGATACAGGGACCCTTACATTATTGAAGGAAAGTTCCGCAGTGGCTGTCATCTTTATCCCCATCTTTTCACCGATATCCCGGGCCTCAAATCCTTCCGTCCCTTTGTCAACTATAATGAGTGACTGGCCACGATAGGTTGGGTCTGCCTGCCCGTCCGTTTGGCAGAGAACAATGACAAAATTACCTATGGTCCCGTTGGTGATAAAGGTCTTTACCCCGTTTATGACATACTCATCTCCCTCTTTAACAGCCGATGTGTTCAAGAATGTAATATCGCTTCCATGGTCAGGCTCGGTAAACGCGCCACATGAGATATACTGACCTTTTGTGATGGGAACGAGATATTTTTCTTTTTGTTCATCAGTCCCGAACCGTAAAATGATCTCTGAGGCGAAATCAGCGATGCTGAGGGCGATCCCTATTCCTGAATCCCTTCGGCAGAACTCCTCCACGATTAGTGCATTTTCAAACGCGCCGTAATCCTGGCCATTATATCTTTCAGGATAATGAATCCCGATGAAATTCAGATCACAGGCCTTTTTCCATATTTCTTCCGGAAAGGTATGCGATCTTTCATGATGAAGGGCAATCTCTTTATCGAATTCCCCTTTGGCAAAATCTCTCGCAGCCTTCTGTATCGCTTCCTGTTCCCCGGTTAATTTAAAATCCACGCCTTGCCTCCCTGGTTAGCTGGTTACCTTTATTGCCTTTTGCTGTTTTTCTATCTCCAAGAGTTTGAGCTGCTTTTTCAGGACCTTTCCGATTTTGCTTTTGGGAAGGTTTTCCAGGAATTCAACCTCAGTAGGAAGTTTGTATATGGCAAGCTTACCCTTGCAAAATTCTATCAGTTCTTCCTGGGTAGCTGTTTTGCCTTTTTTTAAAACGCAAAATACCTTGATCGATTCCCCTCGGGTAGGGTGCGGCTTTCCGATAGCGGCAACCTCCTTGACCTTCGGGTTTTCAAAAAGCACCTCTTCGATATCCCGGGGATAGACATTACAGCCACCGGACAGGACCATGTCCTTTATCCTGTCTACAATATAAAAATACCCTTCTTCATCCATTTTTGCAATATCACCGGTATGAAGCCACCCATCTTTAAGGGTACATGCCGTTTCATCAGGCTTGTTCAGATATCCTTTCATCACCTGAGGCCCTCTGATGAGCAATTCACCGGATTCTCCAACCGGGACATCCGTCTTTCCATCTTTGATATCTACAATACGGCACTCCGTATTTGGTATGGGGATTCCCACACTGCCCACTTTTCTCGTCCCTCCAAAGGGATTGATATGAGTTACAGGTGATGCCTCAGTCAGACCAAAACCCTCCACTATAATAGCCCCTGTCCTTTTTTCAAACTCCTTAATCACTTCAACCGGAAGCGGGGCGCTTCCGGAAAAACATCCCTTTATAGAGGTCAAATCGATCTTATCGATGTCAGGATGGTTGAGGATTCCAATGTACATGGTAGGTACAAGAGGTGCAAAACTGGGCCTGTATTTTTTAATGGATTCGATAAGGGAAT
>JBLIRS010000079.1:0-11375 GCA_049472415.1 bacterium
TAAAGGAGGAGGAATTTTTTGTTTTGCTTCCTCACCGAATCTTAACAACTGCTCTTTTAGCTCCAATCAAGCATTAAACTCTGGCGGAGGCGCTGTATATGCTGATCAATCTTCCCCAAATTTCACAGGTTGTTCTTTTACATTTAATAAAGCAAGGTTTTCAAACTCTTCCGGAGGTGCGATTTACTGCACGAACAATTCCGCACCAACCTTTAAAAATTGTACTATAAGCAATAATGAAGCCAGTTATGCGGGTGGGGGGATCTATTGCGCCAACTCCTCTTCTTCTGAGCTGTTGAGCTGTATTGTTAGTACCAATTCAGCATCAACAAACGCTGGGGGTGGAGTATATTGTTCTGGCTCTTCATTGAGCCTTACAAACTGTACCCTGAGCAGAAATTCTGCTCCCGCCTCCGGCGGAGGAGGAATCTATTGCACAGGCTCTTCAATGGACCTTACCAACTGCACTGTGAGCAGGAACTCAGCCTCTGCCTCAGGAGGCGGGATCTTTGGCTCCAGTGACTCTTCCATATTACTCAAAAATAGTATTATCTGGGACAACTCACCAGATGCCATATCCGAAACCTGCGACCCTGTTGTCAGCTATTCTGACATCGAGGATGAAGAAGGAGCGGTTTTCCCGGGAATCGGCAATATCAATGAAGATCCTTTATTTTTATATCCGGAAAAAGAGGTCTACTATCTTCAGTTAAATTCTCCATGTATCGATTCCGGGACGAACGAGGAAGCCCCTGATAGTGACATAGCAAATGAAATAAGACCCCAGGATGGAGATGGTGATGGTGAATATATATGCGATATGGGGAGCTGTGAATTTTCCCACCCACGAAATTATGATGTAAATCTCAATGATAGTATTCAGGACGCGATTGACGGTGCTCACAATTTCGATGTAATCATTGTCCATCCGGGTATATATTATGAAAATATCAATTTTAACGGCAAGGCGATTACATTGACGAGTGAGGACCCGAACAATCAGGATATAGTGAATGCCACAGTTATAAACGGAATCAATACAGGGAATGTGGTGACTTTTAACCATAGAGAAGGAAAACTCTCTGTATTGAAGGGATTGAGACTCGAAAATGGAAGCGGTCATGGTGTTTATTGCTATAACAACTCCTCGCCAAGCATTCTAAACTGCAATATCAATGATAATAAATCCTATGGAATTTTTTGCGAGTATTACTGCTCGCCGAATATCCAGAACTGCAATATTATGATTAACGGAAGTTATGGGATTTATTGCTGGGATAATTCTTCACCCGGCATTCATAACTGCGATATTGTTGATAATAACTCCTATGGTATCTATTGTTCCAAGAGCTGCTCACCGGGCATTACAGAATGCAATATCATGAATAACCATTCCTATGGGATCTATTGTTATAATAGCTGCTCCCCGATCATTCAAGGCTGTGATATTACGAATAATTACAACATAGGGATTTATTGTTACAATTATTCATCACCAGGCATTTCAAATTGCGTTATTAAAAACAACAGGTCTCAAGGTATTAACTGCAACTGGTACTCTTCACCTAACATTCTAAACTGCGACATTATTGATAATGATTCCCATGGTATCTATTGTTATTACAATTCGTCGCCCAATATCCAGACCTGCAAAGTTAAGGACAACAATTCACATGGAATTTCCTGTGACAATAACTGCTCCCCAGTCATTAATAAGTGTATCATTACCGACCATCCCAATGGCAGCGGGATCTGGTGTAACAAATCTTCGCCGAATATTTCCAATTCACTTATCGCATTAAACTCCACTGCTAATGGCGGCGGAATTTATTGTGCCAACTCATCCTCACCACATATTAGCCATTGCACGATAGCATATAATATAGCTCACTCCGGCAGTGGAATCTATTGTGATTCCTCTTCCCCGGCTGTCAAGGACAGTATCGTATGGGGGAATTTCCCGCAGGATCAACAGATATTCGGGAATAGCTGTAATACCTCGGTCACTTTTTCCGATATTCAGATGCCGGGAGGGGAGGTTTATCCGGGCGAGGGGAATATCAACAAGGATCCCTTGTTAACAGAATTAACAGAGGATTTCTGTAATGATCCTAATTCTTCCTGCATGTGCCCTTCTGCCGGCTCGCCATGCATAGATGCCGGTGATCCGAATTGCCTGGTTGTTGGGGACATTTGTGGTAAAGAACGGCCTCAGGACGGAGATAGTGACGGCATTAAAATATGTGATATGGGGCATTGTGAGTTTTTATTGCCCTGCTGTTACAAAGACAACGATGGAGATGGCTATGGAGATCCTAATGTAACAGCAAATTATGTAGATGGTAATTGTCCTGCAGGTTATATCCCTAATGCCGGGGACTGCAATGATACAAATCCTCATATCAATCCCGTTGCCTTAGAGATACCGTGCAACAGTGAGGATGAGAATTGTGACGGATTTGTGGATACAATTAATACTCCTTTATGCAATGATTCATTTCTAACTTGTATGGTTCTGGATGTTGGAGAGGAGGAATTCAGGGTCTCTTTCGGGATTAATGAGGAGATTGCGCGCCCGATTTCATCAGGATCGCCAAAGATCGCTTTTAAGGACCCAAACTCAGGGGAATATTATGACTATTTTCTTAAGGAATGCGATCAGGAACCTTACCACTGGGTTTTGTATGTCGATGCGAATGAATATTATGATCAGGAGAGTCTTCCTATTCTCTCATGGGAGCCCTATAGACTTCCCCCAAAAACAGGATATGAATGGAGATTGGTACAGGGAGAAATGGAGGACGGAAATATTCTGGTCTCCAATATGGCCCAATCTGATAGCTACTCAATAAAGCCGGATGAAGGCGGATTATTCTCCATTGTGCGGAGACCTGGTTGTACTCATCCCATGACCTATTACAGGGATGCAGACGGAGATGGCTACGGAGTTGATGAAGATACGAAATCTTTATGCTCACCTGATCCAAATGGTATTTATGATGTAACACGGGGCGGAGACTGTAATGATGATGATCCAAAAATCAATCCCGGAGCCGGGGAAATATGCGATGAAATCGATAATAACTGTGATGACATTGTAGATCCTCCAGGCTCAGAAGGGTGCATTGACTATTACAGGGATGCGGACCGCGATAGCTGTGGTATTGATGAGGATACAAAATGTCTATGCTCACCGGATACAGACAATTTTTATACCGCAACACAGGGCGGAGACTGTAATGATAATGATGACTCGATAAAGCCTGGAGCCGGGGAAATATGTGATGAAATCGATAATAACTGCGATGATATTATAGATCCTCCGGGCTCCAAGGGATGTGCATCTTATTACAAAGATGCGGACCGTGATGGCTACGGTATTGATGAGGATACGAAATGCCTTTGCTCACCGGACGCTAACAGTTTTTATACCGCAACACAGGGCGGAGACTGTGATGATAATGATCCCTTAATCAATCCGGGCGCTTTAGAAACAGCGTGTAATGGTGTTGATGACAATTGCGACGGATATGTGGATATGATTAATCCTCCTTTATGCAATGATTCATTTCTGACTTGTATTGTTCTGACTGACGGAGATGAAGAATTCAGCGTCTCTTTCGGAATTGATGAAGGGATTAAGAAAGAGATCTCACCGGAACAGGCAAGGATCGCTTTCAAAGGTCCTAACCCGTCAATATTTTTTGACTATTTTACTAAATCATGCGGACAGGAATCTTATAACTGGATCTTGTATGTAAATCCGAATGAACACCCGGCTTCCGGCAGCTATCCAATCCTATCCTGGGATCCTGATGTATTGCCTGAAAGGGAAGGATATGAGTGGAGACTGATACAAGGAGAGAATGAGATCAATATGTCTCAATATAATTCCTGGATAATAATGCCGGATGACGGAGAATTTTACTCTATTCTCTGGTTGCCTCCTGATTGCCGTCCTTATTACAGAGATGAAGACAAGGACGGGTATGGTTTATGTGAAGACAGCCTTTATCTATGTACTCCGGACCCTGATGGTATTTATACTGCTATGGGATGTGAAGACTGTGATGACACCGATCCTTACATTTATCCCAGAAAGATCAGCATTGCTGATATCGAAGCACGTCCGGGAGAAACATACGTGGAGGTCCCTATTGAGATTAGTGATGCAGCAGGCCTTGCGGGAGGAGATTTTGTCCTGACATATGATCCGAATGTTTTAATTGCTCAGGAGATAAAAGTTACTCCCCTGCTCCAGGAATTTTTGGTGGATTATAGTATTAACCAGAATACCGGAGAAATCTATCTGGGAATGGCAAGTTCCGAGGGGATAGATTCCGGGGAAGGCACAATGATGAAGATCGTTTTCAATGTTTCTGAAGACGCGGGAGAAGGAGTAATAGTTCCCCTGATCTTTGAAGAGCTCGCATTCTTTAATGAAAATGTTGAAGACCTATGCGGAGTTCCGATAAATGGTAAATTCGAAATTGTCATATGTACAAAAGGGGATGTGAATCAAGACGGTGATATCACCTCCGCGGATGCTATTCTGGTTTTAAGGATTGCCGTGAAGAAAATGATTCCCGACCCATATCAGGAATGCGCGGCAGATGTCAATAGAGATGGAAAGATAAACTCGGCTGATGCGATCCTTATTTTGAGGGCTGCCGTCAAGAAGGAGACCTTATTCCTTCTTAAACCCGATTGCGGAATGCCGGATACAACGGTTAAGATAATCGGATGGAACTTTGGGGATGAACAAGGAGGGGCTTCCATTTATTTCGGCGATGTTCCGGCGGATCCTGTTTCATGGATGAATCGTGAGATTATAACCACTGTTCCCTCAGATGTCCCGGCAGGGTATCTTGATGTAACCGTGGAAAATGATAGGGACATACCATCCAATCCTTGCAAATTTATGGTTAATCAGGCAAATGCAAGGTTAAAAGCCTTCTCTCATCTGTATAACGAGAATGAAAACCCCAAAACCATAAGCATACCGAACGGGATCATTGCGGCGCCATGTGAACGGATTACGATCCCTGTAAATATTGATGATGCAACGGATATTGCAGGAATGGATTTTGTCTTCACCTTTGATCCTGCAATCCTCAGACCTGTTATAACTGAACGTACCGATCTGACCAACGGGTTCTCTTTTGATTCTGGTGCCTCAGAAAATGGGCGATTCAGGGTTTCAGGAGCAAGGGGTACGGGAATCTTTTCCGGAACCGGCTCCATCATTGATCTTATCTTTGAAGTTTCATCCGATGCCGGGGAATCCGGATCGACTAAGATAACCATTGACAACATAAGGTTATTTGATGAAAATGCGTATCCCATCCGGGCGACCGCCCTTCAAAGCAGTGAAATCCTTATCAATGCAGAGGATTTTTGTGAAGAACCGTCAGCGCCTGAACCAACCTATCAGGACAGGCATAATAAATACTGGCAATTCTCCACTCCCTATGGTTATTATCCCTCTTATTCCTATAATTCTCTCCAGCCTTTTGCATGGACAACCTTATTGGAGCCTTCCTATGAGATGAATTACTTTTATCCCAATAATGTTTTTCCCCGGGCCTTGTATCCGGTTTATCCTTCCTGGACGGAGAATTATTATAATGTGTATACATCCTCATGGAGTCCTCAAATGCTCAATCAGGACATCCCGTGGGATCTTATTTGGTAGATGCGACCTTGTTTCAGGGGCCTATCCCGCAGGATAGGCCCCTGAACCCCCAAAAATCCAAAAGGTATTTGAAAGGGACATATCGTGAGAAGATATTTATCTCTCAAGAGTTTAGTTTTACTTTTTGTATTAATAATCATATTAGCAGATGCAACTATTCTTTTTAGACATAAAAAGGTTTTGGCTCAGCCTGGACCGGCCGGGGTTGCTTTGGAAGGATTAAGAAACTTAAGCATAACGGATGGGATTACAGCTAACCCTTGTGAACAAATAACCGTACCGGTTGACATCGATAACGCGGCGGATATTGCGGGTATAGACCTTGAGATAGCCTTTGATCCTGACATCCTAAAGCTGGTCAACGTGGAAAAAGCAGACTTAACCGGGACATTTTTACTCATGCATGGTGATTCTGGAGACGGAACCCTCTGGGTATCACTGGCCTATCATACAGGAATAACCTCAGGGACAGGGTCTTTAGTTTATTTGATATTCGAGGTCCTACCCAGCGCAGTGGCATACGACTCAACAGAAGTGTCCATCAGGAAGGTACTCTTATATAATGAAGCGGCAGAGCCGATTGAAGGGGTTATTGACCAAAATGGACAAATTGCCATTCAGTGGCAAAAAATGCACTTCCCCAAAGGGTGGAGTATGTTTTCACTTCCGGTTATTTCAGAAAATGCTCCAATCCAGATCTTATTTCCTGATGCAGTGGTGCTTTATAAATATTCAAGTGATAACGGATATATCCGTGTGTCGGGTAATGAGCAGTTGGAGGCCGGAAGGGGATATTGGATATTATTCAATGAGGATCAAAGCTATGCTCTTACAGGTCAGCCTATTGAAATGTACAATAAAAAGATAAACGAGGATGGCTGGGAAATGATCGGAGGCTGTACCTGCCCGGCCCAAGCCTCGATAAGCCAAGGCAAAATTAATGTTATTTATAGTTATGTTCCTGGGCAAGGATATCAGAGGATTACTGAATCTGATGACCTGGAGTCTGCAAAAGGATATTGGATACAATTCTTAAATACTGGCTCAGATAGTATTTTAGAAGTAGCAGGTTTTGGGTTTTAAAAACCTTAATAGTTCGATGATAATTGAGGGGACACAATATTAAATCAAGATCTTTATAAATTCGTAAAAAAGTCATTGCATTTTACAATTTGCAATTTTCATTAATTATACTATCAAAGGGATTCCTTGAATCGATTTACAATCTCCTTCATAACATCTCCTGCGTTTTCCCTGAACAGGATACCGGCAATATTGTCCCAATGCGTAGAAGTGCGGTTGATGAAAATCAGGTCCGCACCGGCCCTGTGTGCCACAGGCGGAATGGAAGCCGCAGGCTCCACCTGAAGGGACGATCCTATCATGAAGAACAGGTCGCAATCCTCGGCGCAAGCGGCTGCCCTTTTCATTTCCTCTACGGGCATGGCCTGCCCGAAGGAAATGGTGGCAGGCTTGATAAAGCCTTTGCAGTCATCACATTGGGGATCCCTGTCTCCGGCTTCAAGCCTCTTTTGCATCTCTTCAATGGGCCATACCTTCCCGCACTGAATGCAAACCGCCTTTCTGTTTGTGCCATGCAGCTCTATGACATTCTCAGGGGAATTGCCCGCCTCCTGGTGGAGGCCGTCGATATTCTGTGTGATAAGGCATTTCAGCCTTCCCATTTTTTCAAGCTCTGCCAGTGCCATGTGGGCATTATTGGGCCTTGCGCCCTTCATCTCACGGATCAATTCACTTTTCATCTTCCAGTACTCCACCCTCGCATCATGACTTGCTAAAAACTCTTGATAGGTGATCATCCTGTACCGGTCCCATATCCCTCCCGGGCTACGGAAATCCGATATTCCTGACTCTGTTGATATGCCTGCGCCGGTGAACGCGATAACCCTCTTTGCGGATTTAAGTAAATCCACAGCCAGGTTCAGTCTTTTATCCAATGATTCCATAGTGGTATTATTTTACAAAAAAATTTTCAAGATACAAATAGGGTTTGAATTGATTCCTATACAATTAGATTGTCTTGGGCCGGAATCCCCTTAAACGAAGGGAATTGGTGACTACGGAGACAGAGCTGAAAGCCATGGCCGCGGCCGCGAATATGGGATTTAAGAGTATCCCGAAAAAAGGATACAATATACCTGCCGCTATAGGGATACCCAGGCTGTTATAAAAGAATGCCCAGAAAAGGTTTTGTCTGATCACTTTCATGGTCTCAAAAGATAGCTTTATTGCCGAGGGGACGGACCTGAGGTCATCCGTCATAAGGGTGATGTCACTGGCCTCCATGGCGACATCCGTGCCGGCCCCTATAGCTATTCCGATATCTGCAGATGTGAGGGCCGGGGCGTCGTTAATGCCGTCTCCCACCATTGCCACCACCTCTCCCTTTGCCTGCAGTCTTTTTATCTCGGCAGCCTTATCACCGGGGAGCACCTCTGCCAGAATTTTTTCGATTCCAAGCTGCGTGCCTATGCCATGCGCCGTTTTTTCATTATCTCCTGTGATCAGGGCCACTTTCAATCCCATGGCCTTCAGTGTGGCAACGGCCTGCGCCGCGGATTCCTTCGGCATATCAGACAGGGCCACGAGACCTATGGCATGGGTATCTTCCGCCACAAACACACATGTCTTTCCCTGATCAGCAAGGTCTTTTGCCTTTATGTCAAGGCCGTTCATCCTTATATCCTCTTTTTCCATCAGGCGCAGGTTTCCCAGAAGGCATTTTTTGCCGTTCAGGACTGCCCTGGCCCCAAGCCCTGATAACGCCTCAAAATGAGATGTCTGAACGGGCGACACCCCTTCCCGGCTGCCATTTTGAACAATGGCCTGGGCCAGAGGGTGCTCCGATACGGCCTCAATGGAAACAGCCACCTCCATCAGCCTTTTTTGTTGAATATTCTCTGCGGTCAATATGTCGGTAACCTCCGGCTCCCCTTTTGTCAATGTGCCGGTCTTGTCGAAGACAACCGTAGTCATCTTGTATGCCTTCTCCAGGCTCTCCCCGCCTTTGATCAGGATGCCGTTTTCAGCGCCAAGCCCCGTACCCACCATAACGGCCGTGGGTGTTGCCAGACCCATGGCGCAGGGACACGCAATGATAAGAACGGACACAAAATTGAGCAGGGCCCTGCTGAAGACATGCCCGGGGACAAAAAAATACCAGATGATAAAGGTCAGCACAGCAATACCCATAACAACCGGGACGAATATGGAGGCAACCTTGTCCGCAACGCGCTGAATGGGGGCCTTTGAACCTTGCGCCTCTTCCACCAGGCGAATGATCTGGGCAAGGGCTGTCTCCGCACCGATCTTTGTAGCCCTGAAGGTAAAGCTTCCGCTCTTGTTCAGGGTCGCACCGAACACCTCGTTTCCCGTATCCTTTGATACAGGGATGCTCTCCCCTGTGAGCATGGATTCATCCACCGCGGATGCCCCTGAGACAATAACCCCGTCCGTGGGTATCTTTTCACCGGGTCTGACCAGGATCAGATCCCCCCTGATTATAGCCTCCACAGGAAGATCCATCTCCTTTCCCTCCCTGATAACCCTGGCTGTCCTGGGTTTCAGGCCCATCAGCCGCTTGATGGCCATTGAGGTTTTACCTTTTGCCTTTGCCTCCAGCAGACGTCCCAGTATGATAAAGGTGATGATCATGGCCGCGCCATCGAAATACACATTAGTTGTAATACCTGCGCCGGAAAAAAACCGGGGAACGAAGGTGGCCAGTGTGGAATAAAGATACGCCGAAAGCGCCCCCATAGCTACCAATGTATTCATGTCCGATGTCTTTTGCCTGGCAGCCTTTATAGCGCCTGAGAAAAACCTGCTTCCGACCCAGAAAACAACAGGGGTGGTTAACACAAAGAGGCACCAGAGCATTACCTGTCTCGGAATGGGCCTGAGGAAGGGAAACCAGCCCTGCATTGAACCCATGAAAATGACTATGCTCAGGACAAGGCCAACGATAAACTTTACAGTCAACTCCTTCAGCTCCCGTTTCCGGGCAGCCTCTATGGGGTCATCAAGACTTGGCCCGGAAACGCCCAGGAACTCATACCCTGCATCGGAAATCGCCTTTTCCACACCCTCAATACCTGCCCAATCCTTTGGATGTATGATAGTGGCCTTTGCGGTCGCCAGGTTGACCGGAGCGTCAATTACCCCGTCAACGGATTTTAAAGCCGATTCCACCCGCCTGACACAGGCCGCACAGGTCATGCCTCCCACCGAGATCGTCGTCTTCCCGATGGGCCCCTCTCCTGACTTTTCAACCCCCACAACCTCATAACCGGTGTCTTTGACCTTCCTGATCATTGCATCAGGAGTTATGATAGCAGGGTCATACTCCACCATGGCCTTCTCGGAAGCAAAATTGACCGACGCGCTTTTCACCCCTTCAAGGCCCTGCAGGCCCTTCTCGATCCGCCTGACACAGACAGCACAGGTCATGCCGCTTATATTAAGGGTGACCTTACTCGCCAACCTCGTACCCCGCCCTTTCTATAGCATCAGAGATGATCTCCATATCCACGGGCTTTGTCTCGTCAAAGGTGGCCTCCCCTTTTTCCAGGTCCACCTTAACGTCTTTTATCCCTTCGATCCCGTTCAATGCCTTTGTTACTGTCATCACACAGTGTTTGCAGGACATGCCCTTTATTTTAATGGTCTTCATCTTAATCCCCTTTCTTCATTTGAGATACAATTTAAAATAATATGCTTTGCAGGAAGATGTTTTAGGAAAAAGCTTATTCCATAATCCATATTCCTGTCAATACATGCCCTACCGGAGGCTATAAACTATAATTTTTTAATTTATAATTCTTCGTGCCCTTCGTGTCCTTCTTGGTAAAAATCATTACGGCCTTTTTACTACTTGACAAATCCATTTTTCATTTGTTAGAATTTTATCCGAAAAGGATATTGTGGGGGTAATAACATTCCATCATCGTTTATTCACCTTATCCCTGTTAGAAGTTAAATTCTTTAACAATAAGGGATTATTCAATCTAAAAAGCTTAGGCAGGGAGTTTTATCTAATCTAAATCTCATCCTCTATCCCGTCTTTTTTATCATAAAGTTGTTGCTCTTTGAAATGATCGTTTCAAGAGAGATCGCTTAAAAAGGTTGTTTTTTAATCTCAACTTTACAACACGGCTCTACATAAAAAACAAACAATCTAAAAAGCCTGTCTTACCTTAAAGTATAAATCCACAGGAAAAAAGGAAGGACACTTTATGAAAAATAAACATTTCATACCTATAATTCTTTGTGTAACTATGTGCCTTCTATCTTTTGTGATACATAGAAAGCCTGCTAGAGCAAAGGATGTATGCGCAACCGTCAAAATCGAAATCCTCCAGGAGATGACCTTCGAGAGACAGGCGTTCGAGGCTCGCATGAAGATAAACAATGGCTATGACAGCTCCTCCCTTAATAACATCCGGATAGACATAAGCCTTGTAGATGAAGAGGGGGAAGAAAAAACAGACCTCTTCTTTATTACCCTCACCAGCAAAACCGGCTTAAGCGGTGAGCCTGACGGCTCAGGCATAATAAGCTCAGGCAGCTCGGCCGAGATTTACTGGCTCCTCATCCCCGCGAAAGAAGCAGCGGGGGACACCCCACTCGGGAAACGCTATTTTGCGGGCGCCACACTCGG
>JBLIRS010000008.1:0-23105 GCA_049472415.1 bacterium
TGAGTTCGTCTATTTTCTAGCCGCAGCGAAATCAAAACCGAAGGTTTGTCAACTCCCATTTCATTAGGGTCATATGACCAGTAGATTTTCTCCCCTGTGTTGATAACATCTGATCCTAAGATTTTTACTTCAAAGTCTGGAGATACAATAACCTTCAGGTCACATAAAATAAGCCTTATATTTGACAATATAAAGCAGGATATATTTGTAGAGAAAAAAAGATTCATAAAAGGGACAGAGGTCACATTCAGCATAAGCCGCTCATCAAAGAAGGACCTTGAAGAAGTTTTTAGGACATATGCCCCTGAGGACTTTGATTACAAATTTGAAAAGACATATGTATATGTCAAACTTTTTCAAAATGAATATATTTCAAGATCTGAAGCAAGAAGGCTGCTTTCAGGTCTTGATAAGTTTAAAGAGATTATTTTGGATTTTAAAGGAGTGAAATCCCTTGGCCAGGGATTTGCTGATGAAGTTTTTAGGGTATTTAAGAATCAGAATCCGGACATAACCATAAAAACAGAGAATTTAAGTCCGGAGATAGGATCGATTATCAGACATGTAATTGACAATAAGATATAAAAATAGTTGACAATTGGTTGACAAAAATCCGAACATTATCGAATATAGTAAAAAGTATTAGATGCTTAAACTAATAAACTAACACCGTCCCCTTTGCGTCCCCCTCGCAGCCATCCTGTGAAAACCAGCCCTTTTTGAGAAACACATCCTGTATCATAGCCCCTTGTTACTGCATCCCCTTCCACTGCCCCCTATGTATCTATGAATCATATGGGTATTCATTACCGCCGTTGAAAATGAAGATGCGGCAGGCGACTATCTTTTTTTGCTGGAGGGATTTTTATTGAGTGAACCCGCTAATATCATAGCCAAATTTAACGGACAAAACACCTATGATTATTCCGGCTATTCCTTATCCCGGGACGGGGATGCCGACGCTGACGTCTTCGGCGACTTACTCATAAGTTTTCCTTGTCACGGGGCAACTTATCAGGGGTCGGCATACTTCATCTACGGGAATCCCAATCTCAGGGGTGATTATGAGCTTTCGGATACAGGCACAGGTTTTGCTCTATCTATATTTAACCGCAAGAATAATTATGACCAGTCAGGCTTTTGTATATCCTATGCCAGAGACGTTAATAATGAAGGTTATGGAGATATTATGGTTGGTGCACCTTTCGTAAGAACGGCTCCCTATATACGTCAAGAAAAGTATACTTCATATTCGGTGGTGACTCCCTTTTCGGGGCTTATTCCTTGTCCGATCTCAATTCCGCGATGTGGCCATGGTCAGAGTGACCACTGAGACCGACTCCAGCGGGAACATGTTGAGGCTCATAGAAACCAGCATCAATACCGGTATATACCAGGCAGAAGTGGATGTTGGCTATAAAGACAACAATCCGTTTGTCAAAAGGATTAAGGCTGGCCTGGGTGATACCATTTTTATAATTTGGTATTTTAAAAAAGAGAGGCTGCTATGTATCTTAAAAAGATAAATATCATTTTACTTTGTTTATTAGTTGTCTTTCTTTCACAAAGTCTTTTCTCTGAAACCTTTGCACGCGAAATTGATGAAAAATTTCTTAAATTTATGTTGTCTGATCAGGACGTTTCTGAATACATCAGAGGAGGCATCACCCAGAATATATGGCCTATTGGCCCTGATATATTGGGATATTGTCTTGAACAGGTTTGGGTTCAGAATAATGGAAACTCGGAGGCCGGTCTTCACTTTGCAATTTATGATTCCGAGGAAGCGGCCATCAGGGGTATGTATTTCTATACGCATACTACGGCACAGGTGTGGATATGGGGTTCTCTTTTTGACGGAATACCCGGGCTTCATGCATGGAGGAGTGTAAATGATGATCATGCTGTGCTTTTCGCCTACGGGAATATAGGTGTTCTCATCAGCAGGTATCGCGGTGAAGACCAGGATATGATACCTGTACTTGCCAGTGCCCAGATGGAAAAGATCGATCAAAATCTTGCGCCTGAGATAATCCAATACAGGGAGATCCTCAGGCAATCACGGTTATCCCCTTCTGATTATGACAAATACAAGGCTGAGGTGTTGAATGTGGACCTTTCCGGGTTTACGAAGATCAGCGATGGGGATTCCCTCTGGTTGATGAGGGACGAAGGAGTAAAAATGGGGATCCGGAGAGAGTGGGAGGATGAAAAAGGCAGGGTGATTGGTATTGACATCTGCAAACTGGAATCAAACGAGATGGCCCAAGAGGTGGCTTCTGAAAGGGCGAAGATGAGCGATGGCGTTATAGTCGATGAGCCGGGAGAGATACCATGGAATGATGAAAGGTCGAGCAAGATTATGGTGCATGGGAATACGGCTGTACATCTTTATTATTTAAACCATAATCCCTCTTCTGAAGAATCTGTAAAAAAATCGGGTCTTTCCCTTGCACCGTTTAATATGTATGCCTATGGTTATCCTCTTTACTACTCGAGCACCTATTACCTTTATCCTACTTATACTTCTCCATATGCTTCATATTCTCAATCCTTCCCTATCCTTTTTTCCTTATCCCCATTTAACTATACACCTGCGAATTATCTTTATTCCGCCATTTTGTACAACTCAGAACCACCCCGGTTTTCCTGGAGTGATGCAGGGGCTTTAGATTATGGCCTTCTCAATACCATTAACAGGCTCGATTATTCTTATCCGGCTATTTATACGAGATCCTGGAGATTTTACACCTATACAGGAGCAAATATCCTGGACTATTGTTTGAACAGCTATCTATATGATTTTCCTCTTGCACTACCTTAAATGCTATCCTTTTCCTATTAACCTGGACATAAAGACAATTCAAGCCGCCATTGTGACCAGAGGAAAATAAAACATTCCTGTTCAATAATTAGGTCGCTTATAGTGTCTGCAAGGCTTACTGCCTTCCCAAATATTCGATTCGGTTTTTATTTTCGGTAAGGTTTTAGTGGGTTTCTATCAATAAAAATAAAGATGGTTAAAGCAGGAAGGTTCTTATGAATCCAATACCTCTCTTACCTTCTTTAAAAGCAAAACTTCTGAAACAGGCTTGGCTATGAAATTTATGCCTTTTTCCGACACTCCCTGCTTATGCAGTATATTATAGTCGTAGCCGCTGAGAAAGAGCACCCTGATGTCAGGTTTTATATTTTTTATATGCTCGTATGCCTCTCTGCCGTTTTTTTTGGGCATTACCACATCGAATATGAGAAGCCTGATACTGTCTTTATATTCAATGAAATTTCTGATCGCGTCATTACCGTCTGCTGCATCTATTACCGTGTACCCATGCTCCTGAAGCGTATCCTTTGCAAATCTGCGCACCACCTCGTCATCCTCTGCCAAAAGAACTGTCTCTGTACCACGTTTCAGCACAGGGTGATGTTCCCCCTTTTTCCTTTCAGCCGAAAGGTCAATCAATGGCAGATAGATTCTGAACTCAGTTCCCCTGCCTTGGCTGCTGTTTACATCGATGTACCCATGGTGTTGCTTGATGATCCCGTATGCCATGGAAAGCCCGATCCCTGTGCCTTTTCCGACTTCCTTTGTAGTAAAAAATGGATCGAAAATCTTCCGCATTGTCTGGTTATCCATGCCTGTGCCCGTGTCCATAACCCGTATGAGTGCATACCTGCCCTTGCATGCAGGCGCTTTTTCGCCGAAGTGATTCTTGTCCAGGGTCGCAGATTCGGTGATTATATTTAACACGCCCCCATCGGGCATCGCGTCCATTGCATTTGTGGCGAGATTGAGCATTACTTGTTCTATCTGTACGGGATCAGCCATGGCAATCATGTTTTGCTCTGAAATATTGAGATTGCATTCGATGTTTTCACGTATAAACCCGGAAAGGAGCTTTTGGATATCACATACAAGCTCATTAAGATCCACAGGCCTTGGGTCCATAGGTTGCTTCCTGCTGTATGCAAGGATGCTTTTGGTAAGCCTGGCCGCTTTTTTACCCGAATCAAGGACATTTTTGACCTCGTACCGGAAGGGATTGTTTTTGCTCATCTTGCGGTCCATCATCTGGGCATACCCGATCATGGAGGTAAGGATGTTATTAAAGTCATGGGCGATCCCTCCCGCAAGGGTTCCGATGGCTTCCATCTTCTGGGAATGCCTGAGCTGTTCGCCAAGCTGCTCTTTTTCAGCCTCCCTCTTTTTTAATGATTCAGCCATATAGTTAAAGGCCCTGGCAAGCCTTCCGATTTCATCCTCTGTTTCCACTGACACACTCCCGAAGGTCCCCTCTTTTCCGAAAGAAATTACATCATCGGTTAACCGTTTAAGAGGTCCTGTTATTCCCCTGATAAGGAGATAAAATACAAGGGAACCGGCCAATAAAAAGATGATCCCGAGAAGGATGCTGTTATATAAAAGGGCCTTAAATCCCTTTTTAAGTCTTCCCTTACCAATGGTTATAACCACGAATCCTATTACCCTGTTTTCTCCGGACAGCGGAACATCATGAAAGATAACGGACTCCTCCAGGGCATAATCCGGGCCTTCTATCACCGGGGCCCAGAATTCCAAATTGTTTTTATCTTCCATATATAACGGATAATCGCCTGTGGTGGTCCATGCAAAGACCTTTTCCAGGTTCTCCCCTTTTGAATATAAATCTTCTTTCTGATGAGATTTTACCTGTCTTTTCTTTCTCTTTAAAAGCCTGCCGTCTGAATTATATATGGACACATCGAGTATTTCCTCCTCCTGGAGGATCGCATTGATGGAATCAGCCAGGAGAGCCTCGTTTTCGGAAAATACGCCTAACCTGGAATCATAAGCCAGGACCTTTGAGAGGATCTTGCCTTTACTGATGAGGCTTTCTCTGAGGAATTTATTCTGGCGCTGAATGAAATGTGCGGTAAAGACGGAGAAAATGAACAGAATGAAGAGGGCGGATATAACAAAGAACTTAACTGAAATGGTTTTATTTACCTTTTTGAAAATTACTTTAAGACTCATTGCGCCTCTCACCGGACTATAATGGCCTTTTTTATAATCTCGTCACTCAAGGGTATCCCCAGTTTCCCTGCCACCGCCTGATTGATGGATATAATAACCTTTCTCGGATCGGTCTCCGGGGGACTGTTTATATTTTCCCCCGAAATCATCTTTTTGGCCATCTCACCCGCCTGCCTTCCTATATCAGAGGGATCGATGTTTAATGACAGCAATGCCCCCATCTTTACAAATTTTTCGGAACATGCAAAAACCGGTATCTTGTTTTCAACGGAAAACAAAAGTAAAAAATTTATAGTCTTTGATGATATAACGGTTGTATCCGGCATCATCCAGAATGCATCTATTTTCCCTTTCAAACTGTCCATTATTGCAGGGACTTCTCTTGTGCTGTTTATCTCATGAACGATCAGATTGATATCCTTTTTAAGGGCGGAGTCCTGCGCCATTTTTACTATATGCCCGGTTTTTGCCGGATCGGTTAAGATCCCTATATTTTTTACGTCAGGAGTCACTTCCTTAAAGATACTTAGCTGTTCGCCCGGCGAAATATACATATTTATACCCTTGATATTGTCATGGCCGGAAAGTTCGGGTTGAGGATTGAGTACCATGAGATAAATTATGGGGATATCCTTAACATCCTTAATCCATGAGAGAGCATTTTTCCCTATGGCGAGAGCTATATCCGGCTTGATGCCGGGAAGGTTTTTCCGTAGATCAGGGGAGATCAGCTCCGAAATAATAAGTGTTTCGATATCACATATGCATGTTTCCCTGAAGCCTTTCAGAACCTCCGCATAGGGTTTCAGCTCAGCACTTTTAACTACCAGGACCTTTTGAGAGGCCTCGACCGGATTATAAAATAAGAACAGGGAAAACAGGCTATAAAAAAAGAAAAAGAGAAAGTAAAAGATTATGAGCTTTTTTGCCATCATATTCTTAATTATAAACAGGTGTGAGAAGATTATATGGATTTGAGTACCGTTATTAAAATTAAAGCACAAGTGATATTAATAGCAGTAAGTATATGAAAAGATTCCCTGTATCAAATCCATTGACCCTGCACCTTGACAAATTGGTTAATATAATCTAATAATTCTATTAGTATATTTTATAATTTTATAATTTAAAAGTATTTTGGATATTTTATTTCGTTTAGGATTCAATGCATACTCGAAATTCCATAAAAACAATCTTATTGCTTTGCATAATTCTTGCCGTCTCTTCTCTGTGCCGGGCTGCAATTACGGATTTTAAAGAGGAAATCGATACCCTGCTCCTTTTTTATAAGAAAGAGGATGTTGTTATAACCCCAACCAGGCACCTAAAACCCATATTACGCGTCGCGGAAAATATCTCTGTTATCACCGCTGAAGATATGGAGATGATTAATGCTCATACATTGAATGACGTGCTCAATATTGTACCTGGCATACAGTTTGATTCAAGGGGCGGTCCTGGCAGCGTATCTCCGGCGCACATCCAAGGTTCTGATTTCACTCATGTCCTTGTAATGATAGACGGGATTACATTGAACAATCTGTCAGACAGTTTTGCCGACATTGCAGCAATTCCTGTTCAGAATATCGAGAGGGTGGAAATTATCAAGGGTCCTGCCTCCTCATCGTGGGGTTCATCTCTGGGAGGGGTGATAAACATCATAACAAAAGCGATTCCTAATTCAGAGGGATTAGGGGGAACACTTTTTGGATCATTCGGGGAAAGAAATACAAGGGACTACAGGGCAGAGGGATTAGGCAGAAAAGAAAAGGCAGGATTCTATGTTTATGCAGGAAACCTTGAGAGTGAAGGGCTAACTGTAAACACCCCCTTCGAAGAGGATAGCTTTTATACCAAGTTAGCATGGGATGCGTCGGAAAGAGGAAAGCTACTCTTTACTCTTGGGCTTAATGAGGGAACAAGGGGCATGGGTGAGTTTACTGCTTCGGACTTATCTTGCAAAAACGATTTTGAATACCTCTTTTCTTCGCTCTCTTTTGATTATAAAATAAACAGGGAGACCGGATTGCGTTTCTCCATAAGGACTTCAATAATAGAAACAGAAAACATTTACAGCAGTTTAAGCACCAAGGAGGAATTGGCTAGGGACCCCCTTGAAGATACGGGCTATGGTATTTCCGCTCAATATAACACTGAGAAAAGTATCCACAGCTTTGTATTTGGCATGGATCTTGACAAAAGAAAAATCAAGACAGAGGATGATGCCGGCGAAAAGTTTGAACTGGAACAGGAAAAATGGGCGGTATTTGCAAATGATACTTTAATGATCGAAAGGCTCTCTGTTACCCCGGGCATAAGATATGATCATACTAACACAAATGGTGATTTTTTGAGCCCGAGCCTGGGATTGACATACCAGGCCACCACCAGGAATCTTTTGAGGGGATATGTTGCAAGAGGTTTTAATACCCCTCCTCTTTTTTCAACCTATGGACCCGGCTCTTCATCATATTTACCTAATCCTGACCTTGAGGTGGAGAAAGTGTGGTCTGCTCAGGCAGGCATAGAATCGACAGCGCTCAGGTATATATGTATAAAGACAATCCTTTTTTACCATGATATATGGGATGCCATATCAAAACAGGAGTTGCTTGACCCTAATGGAACTCCCATTGGTAAATCCACAGCAAATCAGAATAGACAGCGGAGACAGGGCATTGATCTGGAGATAAAGACCGTACCCTTTTTCAATACTTCGCTTTTTGCAGGATTTTTCTTTGTGGATGCAAAGGACAGACATACAGGGGAGCGTCTGGCATATATACCAAGGTATACCTATGATATAGGTATCCGCCATAATAATCCCAAAATTTTTAATGTATATATGAATGGCCGCTATATATACTGGAACAATTCCCAGCCTGATAGTGAATTTCATAATTTTGTCTGGGATCTCAACATAATGAAGGATTTTTATCTGCAAGAGAAGACAGATGTGAGATTATTCTTATCCATCCATAATCTCTTTGATGCTTCTCAATATCTTTTTAGTTATTCTGCAAATCCGAAAAGATGGATAGAGGCAGGCCTCAAATTTGAATTTTAAAGAAAGGAAATGCAGAAGGGCAATTGACTTAAAAGGAGGTGTTAATATGGAGGAAAAGGAAATTATTGTCCTCAATCCCGGTATCGCGGATGAAATTATCACCGCTGTTTTATGCTGTTTTTGGGCTTTTGTCCCTTTTATATCCAAGTGATTTTTGTAATTCAAGTAAATTTATATATTTTGCTAAATGAAACTGCTATTGCATGAGGACGTCGGTTTATTGCGGCAAGGATACTTTATTTTTATCTTTGCCGCAATATGCTCCGAGAAAAAAAGAAACGTAATTTGACTCTAAGATCTTTAATTTTAACATGCATCTTTTCAAATATGTTAAGATGTTACCTTATAAATAATAAAGAATAAGACGCCGGATCCATAAGTCCGGCATAAGAAGAAAAAAAAGGCAACGTCTTAATTATGATTTATTTCACTATTTCTTCAACACCAATTATCAAACAGCATATATAAAGGTTGATTATGGAAAATAAATTATCTTCCCTTGAAACTGAAAAATCTAATGAAAGGTCAAAACGGCCAAAACCTCGTGTCCTTATCGTTGATGACCATACCCCTGTAAGGTGTCTTATAAGAGATCTGCTAAGGTCTGTGAATTATGAAACAGATGAGGCATCAGATGGGGCCGAAGCAATTGAAAAGATGAAAGAACATATTTTCGATTTGATTATTACTGATCTTAAAATGCAGGGCTGTGATGGCATTGACATATTGAAGGCAGCAAAGGATCTGCCCTATGATCCCAAGGTTTTGCTTATCACGGGATACGGCTCCATAGATTCAGCAGTCAAGGCAATGAAGCTTGGTGCTTTTGAGTATATCGAAAAGCCACTGGATTTAGACATGTTGATGGTGATAATTGAACGAGCGCTTGAAGAAAAAAAATTAAGAAGTAAGGTCCATGATTCAGGGAAAAAGCCGTGGGACCGATGCTTTCCAGGAAAAATAATTACTAAAAGCCCCCGCATGAAAAAAATTCTGGAATTGATAGAGATAATCTCCCGCACAAAATCAATAGTGCTTATAGAAGGGGAAAGTGGTACAGGAAAGGAATTGATTGCCAGGGCAATTCACTTTATGGGACCCAGGAGGGAAAGGCCGTTTATTGCTGTAAATTGCGGGGCTTTACCCGAACAACTTCTTGAAAGCGAGCTCTTTGGTTATGTAAAGGGCGCCTTTACCGGGGCGGTGAATGAAAAAAAGGGATTATTTGAGGAAGCGAACGGAGGTACACTGCTGTTTGACGAAATAGGTGAGATGCCGTTGCCTCTTCAGGTCAAACTACTTAGGGTGCTACAGGGCGGGGAGGTGCGAAAAGTTGGAGGCAAGGCTGTTGTAAGGATCGATACCCGTGTAATAGCGTCTACTAACAGTAATCTATTATCCCTTGTGAAAGAAGGGAAATTCAGGGAAGATCTTTTTTATCGGCTTAATGTTATCCCTGTTTTTATTCCTCCTTTACGGGAAAGGAAAGAGGATATCCTGCCGATGCTGGATTATTATGTCGAGGTATTTAACGGAAAATTCAATAAAAAGATAAGAGGTTTTTCTTCGGCGTCATTAGAATTTCTTATGAACTATGATTGGCCGGGAAACTGCCGGGAGTTGGAGCATGTCGTTGAAATGATTGTCTCATTGACTGAATCCACTTTAATCGAATATTATGAACTCAAGGCCTATATGAACCTAAGAGAAAAGCCTTCAGGAAAGCCCCATTCCGGTTTCCAGGATTTCACACTTTCCGCAATGCAGGATATACAGGAAAAAGCACATATCCTGAAGGTCCTAGAAAAAAACAACTGGAATATTTCCAGATCAGCAACAGCATTAGGAATCAGTAGAAGCTCGCTTTGGATGAAAATGAAAAAACATGGGATAAAAAATCCATTATGACAAAGAAGATAAAGAACATAATGAATAGCCAGCGTTTAAAATATTAAACATGGATGTTTAATGTTTTAAACATTAATATATCTTATTAGAATGAATATAAGGATAAATCCTTTCAACAGAGCCCTCATTGAAAAGAGCACGAGATGTAACGGTGTCTTGATCCATATTGAAGCTCAATATTTAAGGTATACGGTCAAGCCAAAGATCTCCGTTTAGTGAATATATAAAATGTTCTCCGTCTGGGGCAAAATCAAGCTCAGTAGATGTCTCTTCTGCTATTTTTTTGATTATATTTCCTTCTAAGTCAATAATCCAAGATTCTGTCCAAAAACCTTCATTATCAAATGTCTGTTCACAACTAATCACTAATAGATCCCTATTTGGAACCCATTGAAGCTGCCGTGCTCTCTCCATAAGCTTTTTGGGTTGGAACGTGTGTGCAGGAGTAATATATAGAGCATCCTGGCCTGAAAAGGCAATATGTTTCCCATCACTTGAGTATGAAGGATATTCTTCATACTCGGGTGTTTTTGAAAATTGTGTTTTCTTGTTTTCACTCATTGAATATTTCCAGAGGTCATTTTTATTAGAATAAATCAATTCCTGAGAGTCTTTTTTCCAGCTAAAATCATAAAGAATCCCTTTATCAATAAATATATGTTCCGAGTAGTCACTGTTTGCAATATAAAGTCTACCTATTGGTCCATGAATATTAGGATCCGGCTCTTGAGTAACAAAGGCCATTTTTGTGCCGTCAAATGAATATAACGCAAATCCTGCCCAATCATCAGTTGTAGGTAATCTTGATATATTGCCATCAAGACTTACGACCCATATTTCACCTGTATTGCCATTATGAACTGATACCAACAATTCATTAGAATTTTTAGCCCATGAAACCCTTGGGTGCAAAAATTTTGATCCTTCGTCAAGGTCATCAATTGAAAGTATAGGACGCTGATTAGTACCATCTTTCTCCATCACCCAAAGCTCGAATTGTATAGCAGAAAAATTTGGATTATAGGTATTTCTCTCTGAAAGAAAGGCAATATGTTTGCCGTCAGGAGACCAAAATGGTTTAGAATCCCTTTCATAAAATGTCAGAAGAAACTTTCTTGTATGATGCGATTGTAATGATTATAATGGGACCCTGGAAAATGAACTGATTATATGAGTAAAGGATTATTTGATTGAACGTATTCTTTGATTATTCTGTAATATATTACAACAGGATTAAGCTGCCGGCACTGATAGCTCGTTTGTGGATTAGAATAGAACTGTAATTGGATGACCGGTAAAAAATAAGGGTGGTGTCCAATTTTAACGAAAAGGAGATGTCATGAGAAAGATTGTCTTAGCGGGAGTGCTGGTGTTGTTAATATGTTTTTCAGTAAGACCCGTATTCGCGGAAAGCAAAATAGGGGTCGGGGTTGATTTCCTGAAGTCAGAGGGAGAAGATAGATCCACTGTTGATTATCGATCTGATTTCAAAGATACTGATGCCGGAGTAAGATTGTATTATGAACATTTATTAAAAGAATTGCTTGGAGTTCAATTGGAATTAGGTTACTATAAATATGAATCCAGTGATAAAACCTCATATGATCCTGATTCCCATGAATATAGTTTTGATGATTATTATAAAGTGGATTTTGCCAGTCTCTTTAAGTACTACTTTCATATAAAAGGCGATATCTCTTTATATTTGGCGGGCGGGCTGGGTATCGAATATAAAAAATATGAAACAAAGTACGAGGATAAGGATTATGATTACAGCGAAGTTTTTCAGAGCACAATGAATCAAGAAACAATAAATCTTGTCGAACAGGTGGGCATCGGTATACAATTTCCTCTTTTTAAAAGATTCAGTATTTTTATAGAGGATAGGTTCAAAAATAAGATTTCAGATGGTCAGTTGAGAGTCGGTTTCTATCTTATTCCATCAAAGAATAATGCGAAGAGAGATGAAAAGGAGAAACTGAACGGAAGACTGAGGTGAACAAAATTCGCTCATTTATTGTTTATCATTTCATTCTCTAATTGTCCTTTTGGGCCTTTTCATTATTATTCTTATTCTCTTCTTCCTTTTTTAAATCAATCTTGCCGCCGAGTTTTTCTATCTCGGGAATTAAGTCTATCGTCTCTTCTTTGAACGTCAACCATCCGGAGTAAGGATCCTTGGAATCCGGGGGCATTGGCAGTCGTACTTTTCGGATTACCTTGATGTTGAGTTCTTTTTTGTTGAACGCGTAATCAAAGGATTCCTCAGGCATGGGCATCGTTTCATTTTTTAAGGCCTTCCAGCTATCCTTATATATGGCCTTTACACTAACAGGCTTTTTCCACCATCCAAGCCATATGGTTCCCTCATCGGTGTCTTCAAAATGAGATTCTGCTTCTCCGACTATGACAAGGTCTTCAGGTGAGATTTGAAAAATATCATTGATCCATATGTTTTCAGCATCCTTTGTCAGATCCTTGGGATCTAATATACTGTTTAAAATGAGTTCTTTTCCCTTGTTTTCACAAATAAGGAAGACCGATTTATTCCCTTCCGAACTGTACTCATCAAAAGAAAACAGGATTGCTAATACTTCTTTGCCGTTTGGAAGATCCACAATATAACCCTTATCTTTTTTCGTTTTTCTATGAGCAATACCCCCATAAAGGCCTATTTCATATTCTTTTTTGTCCTTTTTATTTTTGTTACGCTCATAATACTCATTCAATTCCTTTTTCTCTTCTTCGTTTTTTATTGGTTTGCAGAATTCAAAAGATGATGAATCTTTGATCAAATAATCAGAACCCTTTTTTTCGTATTTAATTCCTACAACCAACCATGGTAGATCTTCCCTGTTGATTACACATTTTTCATCTTTTGCGTGTAGCGGGGATGTGAAAAAGAAGAGAAAAACAATAACCAGAAACAAATTTACATTTTTAAACGGCTTCATATATTTACCTCCATCCTTTTTTATTGCTATATTTTAATCTTTTTTATTGAATTTTGGAAGTGCAGCCAATAATCCAAAATTATTGCCCAAGAAATATATAATACGGGTAGAAAAAGGTTTTAAATGTCGATAATCATGATTCTACCAGCTACCGCTTGCACCTCCGCCTCCGCTTAAGCCACCGCCAAACCCGCCGAAACCCCCGCCGAAACCTCCTCCGCCCCTAGACCATCCCCCGCCGCCAAAGGGAAAACCGAAGAATAAAAGGGGCCACAGGCCGGTTTTGAAAAGGACGAAAAGGACAAACAAAAATCCAAAAAAGATAAGTATGTCAAGGATACCGGAGGACCTTTCAGGTTCGACTCCAGATCTGGTTTTAAAGGACAACCCCTGGGGAAGTTCAACATTATATTCTAAGGCCACAAGACGAAGGATTGCCTCTGTGCCTGCAAGTAATCCCTGATCGTAAAGCCCTTTTTTAAAATCCGGAGTGATGATCTGGCGTATGATCTCTCCGGCGGTCCCATCCGTTATGGCCCCTTCCAGACCGTATCCCACCTCGATTTTAACCCTTCTCTCCATTACAGCAACGAGAAGAAGGACTCCATTGTCTTTTCCCTTCCGTCCAATACCCCAGTCTTCAAAAAGCCTGACCGCATAATCTTCGATTGTGTAAGGCCCGATGCTATTCAGGATTACCACTGCAACTTCGGCGGTTGTTTTTTGATTGATATAGGTGATCAGGTTTTCAAGATGACTGGCAGTTTGCGGTGTCAGGAGACCTGCCAGGTCTGTAACATAACCCCGGGGTTTGGGGAATGCCGGCTCGTTTTGGGCCAGGGCGAAAGATCCGGCAGATATAAGGGAAAAGCAGGAGAAGAGTGTGATAAAAATAAGAATCCATGTGAGAATCCTCAGGGTATCGGGTGCCTTACCCTGCAACCTATTTTTAATGGGATACGAATATATGTTTTTAATATATAAGGTTATGTTTTTCATGGTATATTAAATGGTATATTAATGTAAATGCCTTTATAATTCTAAGCAGAGCCAGGGTCTTCAACACATAAACATTTCACTTCGATCTGGTCGATCTTATTGGAAAGTTTAGTCATGTTCCGGAGATAACCTTCAAAGATATTATGTAACATGTCTTTATCAGGTTTTAGCGTCCTTTTCTTGATTTTCAGGATTTGAAGGAAGATTTCACTATCCAATTGAAAATCCCCGGAAACCTTCAGAATAACCTCTTCATTGCCTCTGGGGGGCTGTGTGTCCGGCTCAATAAGCCTTATCGTGTTTCGCAGGACAGGAAGCAGACTCGTAAATGAGGTTAAAAGCAGTCCCAGCAGTTGACGCTTTTTTAATCCTACTTCAATGTAGGCCTGGCGCAACCGAATCAGTTTGCCTTTTATCTGCTGTTCGCACTGGAGCCTGAGATTTTTGGGATCAATATTCAGATTGAGAAAAGGATCTGATCCGAAAAGAATTGAATGTTTTTCCTTCATTTCCAGGAATTCTATAGGGAATGTGTCAGTAGAGGTGCTTATATGTTCAGGTGTCAAAAAAAGCGGTGCCGTGATCCGTTTTTTCCTTCCCTTTTTTATCAGTTTGAAACATGATTGGAGGTCGTTCATCTCCAATCTGTCCACCATAATCATAAGATTTATGTCAGAGCGTTTGGGCAGGTGTTCTCCTGTGGCTGCGCTTCCATAGAGACAGATGGAGAAAACCCTGCCGGGCAGGGTATTCAATAATTCCTGACAAAATAAACTGACGTTTTTTTGGACCTTTGGATTAAGACGGTCTAAATTTATTAATGTGTATTCCATTTCTGAATCCTTTATTTTATTTCCAGACCGAAAAAACAGCCGAAATTTACAAAAATTTTCTCTGTAATGGCTTCAACAGGCATCTCTTTTATCTGTGCAATCATCTCGTATACCTTGACAACATATGCAGGCTCGTTCCTTTTCCCCCGAAACGACTGCGGAGCAAGGTATGGGGCATCTGTCTCCGCCATGAGTCTCTCCAGGGGGGTGAGTGACAGCACGCTCCTTAATACTTCTGATTTGGGATATGTCAGAGGGCCTGCAAATGATAACATAGCACCCCATGAGAGCAGTTTTTTAGCAATGTCGGAATCACCGGAAAAGCAATGAATCAGGACTTTATCCGGGGCGATAGGTTCTGACTTCAGGATCTGTATCAATTGCGGGTATGCCTGACGGCAGTGGATTATGACAGGAAGATTGTTCCTGTCGGCCAGCCTCAACTGTTCCCTGAAGACTCCTTCCTGAACCTTGGGATGTGAATGGCTGTAATAAAAGTCAAGCCCGATCTCCCCAATGGCTAATACTGTCCGGTTGGTTTGTATAATGTCCTGCAATTTTTCATAATGTATATCATGAATATCTTTGGCAATATGGGGATGGTAGCCCATGCCCAGATAGATAAACCCCGTGTGTTTTTCGGCTATCGTAATTTCCTTTTGAAGCTCATGAGGCTCGGTGCCAAGGCTCAGGATTGCCTGAAGACCTTTTTCTTTGGCCCTTGAGATTACCTCCGGCCGGTCGGGATCAAATTCGGGATGGCTCAGATGGGCATGTGAATCTATAGGCCCTATCTTCATTTCGTTTCCTCTTTTATAAACAGGCCGCTTTTTCCTCCTGATTTTCGAACAAGTTCCACCTTTTGGATGGTCATTCCTCTGTCTATGGCTTTGCACATATCATATATGGTTAATGCAGAAACACATACTGCAGTGAGGGCCTCCATCTCTATGCCGGTTCGCTCCACTGTCTTTACAAGGGCATCTATCCTTATGGTTTTTTCATTTAAGGGTTGAAAAGAGATCTCAATGGAGGTGATGGGAAGCGGGTGACAAAGCGGGATCAGGCCCGAAGTCTTTTTCGCGGCCATAATACCGGCTAGCCTAGCCACCTCGAATACATCTCCTTTGTTGATATCCTTGTCCATTATCCTGCGGAGCGTCTCGGGTTTCATTTCGACGGTTCCCCTTGCCAGGGCTTCACGGGAAGTCATGGGTTTTTTAGTGACATCCACCATCCTGGATCGGCCGTTCTTATCGAAATGTGTGAATTCAGACATTATATTTATTATATACAGGATTGTCTAAGATTGCTGTAACTACTTAAAAACCGGGTGGTTATAAAGCATTTAATGAAAATTGCAAAATGCAAAATGAAAAATGAAAATTTAAGGTATACATTATTTTGAATTTTAAAATTTGAATTTTGCATTTTGCAATTCTTCTCAAGGTCTCCCGGGATTTTGAAAAGTTTCAGATTATCGTATGAATCCATAGTTGCTAGGGTTGAAGCGTCACAGGGTATATATATGGTCCCCTCTGGACCATCAGGAGTAAGCCTTCATGTTGGGTTGCTGTTATAATGGCCTTTTTAAATGTATCTTCTCCCTCGATGATCTGATCATTTACCTGGCGTATTATGTCTCCTGGTCTGATACCGGCTTTATCAGCAGCCCTCATTCTGACTACTTCCGTAACGACCACACCTCTTCTGTCTTTGATCCTTAAACGAACGGCATCAGTCACACCAATCTCTCTGAATCTTATCCCCAGCCAGTTGAGGGCCACCTTCTCCGCTACTTCCACAGGGATGTCCGATGCGGTCAAAACAATCTCTATTGTTTTTCCTTCTCTATTAATGGTCAGGGGGATTGTGTCACCTGAGGTATATCCGGAGATAATGGATGTATAGTCCTCCCTTGATTCCAGGTCCTGTCCGGCAACCCTTACAATAAGGTCTCCTTGTTTGATCCCTGCCTTTTCAGCAGGGCTGCCCTCTATTACGTTTGTCACGATAACGCCTTCTTTACGGCTAAGATCGAAGTATTTTATCAGGTTTTGATCGAGGTCCTGGACAAATACGCCTGTCCATGCCTTGTGCACTTTTCCATAGTGGATCAGGTCATCCAGTATCCTTTTTGCCCGGTTTATGGGTATGGCGAATCCTATCCCCTGCGCTTCCTGATAAATGGCTGTATTGATTCCGATCAGTTCCCCCCTGATATTCATAAGAGGACCTCCGCTGTTACCGGGATTGATCGATGCGTCGGTCTGTATAAAATCCTTGTAAACACGGTCTTCATCAATTCTGACAGTCCTGTTGAGGGCGCTTATTACACCTGTGGTTACGGTATGAGAAAGCCCGAATGGATTCCCGATGGCAATGACTGTTTCACCAATCATCAGGTCATCCGAGGTGCCCATTTTTATATATGGAAGATCATCTTTTGTGTCGATTTTTATGACGGCGAGATCCGTTTTGGGATCCGCTCCGATTAATTTTGCCTCGAATTCCCTCTTATCTGCAAGGGTGACATGGATCTCGGAGGTCTTCAGTATTACATGCTCATTGGTCAATATGTATCCCTCGGGATTTATAATAACTCCTGAACCCAGGCTTTGCTGTTTGTAGCTTCTCTGCGGGAAGGCATTAAAGAAATCCCCGAAAAACCGGTCCAGAAGAGGATCGCCAAAAGGATTGACGCGCTCGGTCATGATCCTTTCAGTGTTTACGTTGACAACAGCGGGCCCCACATTTTTTACAGTAAGCACGACAGGGGTTTCACGGTTGGGCAGGGTGTCGGGATGCATTTCCGCCATGGTGAGTGAGCATGTAAGGATAAGCATTATGACAATTATAGATATCCTTGAAAGACTTGATAATGTCCGCTTATGAAAAAAAATGGAATACCCCCTTTTTCCCATTTTTGTTTTTATCGATCTCATGGAACTCCTCAAGCAGCTCCACTTGCCTTTTAGTAAGATTGGTAGGTGTTTTGACAATTATTTGTACTACTTCATCTCCCTGCCCATGATTTCTAAGCTTTGGAAATCCTGCTTTTTTGATCTTGAATATATCGCCTGACTGAGTCCCTTGCGGTATTGTAAGATGATGATTGCCATTTAGCGTGGGGACCTCGATCTTTGTTCCCAGGGCGGCTTGTATCATGGAGATTGGAACCTCACAGATGATGTCATCCCCTTGACGTTTAAAAAAATCGTCCTCTTTTACTATGATGAGAACATAAAGATCGCCCGGGGGGCCGCCGTTGATTCCCTTTTCTCCCTCTCCGGGTACCCTGAGCTGGCATCCGCTGTTTACTCCGGGAGGGATTTTGATACTCAGCTTCTTTTTCTTTGGAATAATTTTGTGTCCCCTGCATTCAGGGCAGGGATGCTCAATAAATTTACCCTGTCCCCTGCAGTTTGGACATGTTGTTTGTATACTGATAAAGCCCTGCGCGTGAATAACCTGGCCTTTCCCTTTACAATAAGAGCAGATGGTCGGCGAAGTGCCGGGTTTTGTACCTTCTCCATGACAAGTGGGGCATGTCTCATGCCTCGATATTTGAATATCTGTCTTAAGACCTGTGGCAGCTTGCCGGAATTCCATTTCTATTTTTTCTTCTATGTCCGAACCTCTTCGTGGTCTGTTACGTCTGCCGCCGCCACCCATACCGAAACCGAAGAAATCGTGAAAGATATCAGTAAAGCTGCCGAATATATCAGAAGTAAGGTCGTCAAAGTCGAAGCCTGTGAATCCTGAATTCTGCAGGCCCGCGTGCCCAAATTGATCATAAAGGTTCCTTTTGTTGGGATCGCTGAGAACCTCATATGCCTCAGAAGCTTCCTTGAACTTTTCTTCCGCTTCTTTATTATTTCTGTTCCTGTCAGGATGGTATTTAAGTGCCGCCTGGCGGTAGGCCTTTTTTATCTCTTCAGGTGATGCTTGTCTGGAGACCTCCAGAATTTCATAATAATCCTTTTTTACCATTACTGATAACTTTTCCCCTTTTGGTTTCGTTTGATTATTTGTGTTTTATGGTTGGATTTACCATTAAAATGTTACGTTTTATCTAATTATTTTACTTGACTAATATAATATCGGTCCTGGAAAATGTCAAATAAAGGTTAGGAATATGGACGAATTTATGCTAGAATGGAGGGTATGGAGGATACATACCATAATGGACCCTGTTTCCAGGAAAAATACTTATTCCGTTCCGGGGTGGAGGGGAATAAGAGTAAGACTTGTTCTTTTTTTGATTATCCTTTTGGCACTCAGTCTAATCATTTTTAATCTGTTTAGCATGCATCAGCTTAAATCCCATTTCCTTAAAAACGGAAGAGAAGAGAATTTGGAATTGGCGCAAAAAATTACTGCGGCAATTGAAGAATCGATGGAGGCGATTATCCGCGATCTTTTTTCCATATCAAGGATTTGGCCTTTGGAAGGAGAGTCCATATCAGACAGGCATGCAGATCTGGAAAGCCTTAAGGACCGGAATGAGGATATAAGACTGCTTTCAATTTCTGATATTCAAGGGAATAAACTATTAACTGTCTCCAGAAGGGACAATCTTTCGGTTGATAAGTTAATAGAAAAAGCACAAGGAGACAAGATAGAGTCTTTCCTGAAAGGCACCATTTATATAAGCAACGTATACCCGGTGACACAGGCCCTGCCTCTTGTTGATATATCTGTGCCGCTCAGACGGGACGATCAGAATCAGGTGAAAGGTTTTTTAAGCGCTGTAATAAGTCTCAAGGGAACTTACAGGAAACTTGAGGCTATAGAGCGCAAAGAGGAACAAGAGTTTTACCTTATGGATACAAATGGTTTGATCGTTGCTCATTTTTCTCCTGCAAAGGGAGAGAATACCCTTGGAATAAAAGGACTGATTCCCCTTTGGGACAGTCTGGGGGATATTCAGGATACAAGGCAGTATATATCAGGTATAAGCGAAGGTGGGGGGACCGCTCCGCTTATTTATAAAAATCTGCGCGGCAGGGATATGCTGGGAGTAATTTCTGTTTGTCCTAAGCTTAGATGGAACGTGATTGTTGAAGAGCCGGTGAATGAAGTACTTGAACCGATTATCCCTATTCTAAAGAAAAATATTATTATATCGGTTTTGGTTTTTATCTTTGTTTCTATTTTGGCAATTTTTTTTAACGGATATATCCTCTCTCCTTTAATCCGGCTTAATCGATTGACCGAAAACCTGGGAGTAGACATGGAAATGTTTAATAAAAAAGGAAGGGATGAGATAGCCAGAATAGGGCAGAATATGGATCAATTAATTAAAGAAAAGGCTCAGAGGAAGGAATCTCTCCCGGCTAGTTATAAAGAATCGGAAGCAATCAGAAAAAGGTGCGAAGAATCAAACGGTCCTGTTGCAGAGGTTAAAGAAAAGCTCGAGGTCTCAGAGGAAAGTCTCAAAAAAGAAAAAAGGTTTACAAAAAAGCTCATTGATTCATTGGATTTTCTTATAGTGGTCCTTGATCTGAATGGTAATGTTTTAATCTCCAATAAAAGCTGTGAAAGAAAGACCGGTTATAATCATGAAGAGATAATTGGGAAAAATTGGTTCGAGATGGTTTATCCCCCCGGCGCAAAGTCTGAAATGATCGAGTGTTTTCATAAGCTGGTTGAAGGCCATGCTCCGTATATGATCGAGGAACGCATCCTGACTAAAGACAGAAATTTCCTTTATATTCAATGGCATTTATCCACAATTAACGACTCGGAAGGCATGCTGCAAAGTGTGGTCCTGGCAGGGGAGGATATTACGCTTAAACAAAAAAGGCAAAATGAGTTAGAAATCAAAAATCTTCAGCTTTTAAAGAACAATGAGGACCTTGAAAATATCCTTTCCATTGTTTCCCACGATCTGAAAAATCCTCTCTATATAATTCAGGATTTCGCATCCATTTTGCTTCAGGAATATAATGGCGTTTTGAGCGAGGACGGCCTTTATTATATTGAGCGGATTAAGACAAACGCCAAAAATATGGAAAGATTGATACTGGATCTCTTGGAATTATCAAGGGTAAGCAGATCGAAGGGAATCCTCCAGGAATGCTCTATCTCTGATTTGATACAAAGGTCTTTGGAGGAATTCAGGCAGGTAATAAGAAGCAAAGGGATCGAGATAAGGATTTCAGGCACTTTCCCCGTTTGCTTTTGTGAGCCTGAAAGGATATTGCAGGTTTTTATGAATCTTTTGTCCAATTCGATCAAATTCATGCAGGATGCCCGGAATCCTGTGGTGGAAATCGGCTATAAAGAAACACAGGAGGAGCATGAATTTTTTGTAAGGGATAATGGTATAGGAATCGAAAGGGAGTATCATGAAAAGATTTTTGTGATTTTTCAGAGGCTCCAGGATGTCAGGGATGTGGAAGGCACGGGAGTGGGCCTGACAATTGTTAAGAAGATCATTGAAACTCATGGTGGAAGAGTATGGGTGGAATCCGAAAAGGGCAGGGGAGCGACCTTTTATTTTACCATTCCCAAAAAAATATCCGGCTCTGAAGTAAAAGAGAAAGTGCCTAAGGTGTCAAGTGCCTAAAGTTGTAATCCCGGGTTAGGGAACGCTAACCAGATAACCATGTCCTCCGGAGAGATTCTTAACATTTCCATTTACAGTGTTGAAGAAGCTGTATCCGGCATGCCATTTCCCCTGAGCAACATCCCATTCCTGTACGGAAATGACTGCTGGCTGGGATTCCTGGGATATTAAATCTGAAGATTTTATCGTACTCTCATTTATTAAAGGCATGGATATTATATTTTGTCCCTGGACAATTTCTGATTTCAGCCTTTTCAGCAATTCGGTATTCGTCATATTGATGATATTGGTGGGAAGAAAATACTCTTTTTTTTGTGCCCCTTGAAAATAGAGAAGGTATCCACTTAACGGCACTATGTCAAAATTATCTCCTGCCGGATTGTTCTCCTGATTTATATAGGCTAACTGGAATGATTCGGATACAGCCCCCTTTTTTTTCGTCCATATATTTTTAATTTTTAGATCGCTGCTTGCTTCCTGTGAGCTTAGGTTTTTTAATAAATAGAATGCCTGTGAATTTTCCAATGGAATGGAACCGGGATATGACAAGATATTGAGTCCGGGATAGAAGGCAACCTTATTTTTATATACATTGATAGCCCTTTCTAATCTGCCGATACCGGAATCCGAAATGACAAAAATATCATAAGATCCGGCCGGAATGTCTTGAGTTAATTTGAAGGTGATTTTGTTTCCCGTGATCTGGCTGGAATCCACGAGGATATGTTTTGGTGAATACATCGGTGGATAAAAGACATAGAAATTTTTAAAATCATCGCTTAAATATAGTCGCTCCCCATCGGATTTGACAGCGCTGGCACCATAAGGGAGACTTATGAAATCGATAGGTGTGACCTTTGGAGGGAATCCTGGTATGTAAGAGATGTAGTTAATCCATATGCCCTGATAATCGCCCGCTGTGTAAAGAAACGGGTATTCAATGTCGATCTCCTTTAGAAAGTCGTTAAATGGCGCTTCAATACCCTGCTCCTTTAAAAAATCAGTGTAATCGATTGTGTCAATATGATGAGGAGTACTAGGATTATTTACATTTATTATCTCGATACCTCGCGAACCATTGGTCATATATATATGATCATCATATTTCTCAAGGCTATGGGCAAATTCATATTGACCGAGTTTGCTCTTCTCAACAGGTTGATATGGATTCTGAAAATCAACAATCCACAGGCCTTCCTGATCGTTTGCCAAATATGCAAGTTTATTGCTGTCAACTATAATATCGTATGCCAATCCCTCGCTAAATATATAACCGCCTTCAGCAATTTTGCCGGGATTAGTTATGTTTAAGGATTGGGCACCGAACAGGAAATTTGCAATATATGCAAAATTTCCCTGAACAAAGATGGACATGATTGTATCCTGTAATTTAGTAAAACCGCCTTTGAATTTAGGGGGCGAGAGGCTGTCAGGATTCCATTCCCATGCCTCGAATTCCGTTTTATCGGCAAGATAAATCATATTTCCATTGACGAAGGTATATGTAAATAAATGATCTTTGTTCGGCTTGTCATTTGGATCATTCAGGATTTCTGAGACAGGATCAGGGTCCCATGAGGGATTTGTTTTAAATACCTTCACTCCGGATTTCCCATTGCTTACATATGTGTAACCATTCTGGGATGTAATGGCCCATATATTGTCCTTTGTGTTTTTGTTAGCCAGGAGATTTGAGTGAACAAGGGAAGGCGCCTCTACTATACCAAGCCCTGCGTAACCGTTGGCAACGTATATA
>JBLIRS010000080.1:0-11730 GCA_049472415.1 bacterium
TATTAATATAAAAAAGAGTGATGTTTGCTCATTAGGATAAAGTAATAATAATCTTGATCGCTTGATAGTTTTGTCCATTCAAACCTTCCAATTATTCAATTGAAAAATTCTTAAAATTGATAAATTAGAGACTATTTCTAATTATTTTTATATTGGGGCTTGTTTGAAAATACCTTCACATTTTACCATCTCATCTTGAGATAGTCTTTTACGGGTTTTTAATCGCAAAATCCTCGAATTAGCACTTATGGTAGTCAGACTTTCTCAATCGTATCAACAAAATTTCGACCTGAATCTGATTGTAAAAATGCCAACTTTTTTAGGCTAGCCATTAAGTATAACAAATAGTAGGATGTTGTTTATAATAAAGATTTTAACTTATAATTGTCTTTTTTGTCAATATAAATATGTGTTTTATTTTATTTTAAATTTATTACCTTAACTCTAACTATCTGTTTGGGATTAATTTTATCTTTGAGTTGAAGGCGGGTATTAAAAATATGAAGGAAGCTGCATATAAACAGTAATTATGAAAAAAAAATCATATTAAGTAATTTTTTGCACAAAAAAAACTTTTTTAAAAAAGAAACATTTGAGTATGGGATACATTATTTATTGGACGCCTTGGAACATATCTTGCTTATGAATAGTTTTATTTAAGCATTGTGCTATATAAAGTAAGTTATATGACGGGGGGGACAATGGCCTGTCTGCAAAGATGTGGACCTGTCTTAAAAGGCCTTTTTTTGATTTGTCTGATGTCCATTTATTTTCAAAGCATCATGGGAGATAACTTTGCCTGGGGATGGGTAAATTCAGTTAGGATGTCTACGTCGATCCCCGCTTCTCAGGAGGTTTTGGTTCAATATCGCCCGGAGGCCACCTTTTCTGATATTACCAATACGTATAAAAATTTAGGCTTAAATGAGGTGTCATATAGTCCTTACAATGGCTTCAGAACGGTCAGGGTTTCTGCCAATATCTCTTTAGACGCGGTTACAGCTAACTTGAACTTAAATCCGGTTGTAGCCTATGCGGAGCCTAATTATCTGCGTGCAGTTCATTTTTCACCCAATGATCCTCTTTATAAATATCAATGGCATCTGAACAATCCAATGATGGAAAGGGCCTGGGATTTGTCCATCGGTGCCAATGTTATCGTTGCAATTCTTGATTCCGGGGTGGCTTATCGCACGGGCGGAGGATATGTACAAGCACCCGATCTGGCTGACACCATTTTTATACCCGGATATGATTTTATTAATGATGATTCCTATCCGGATGATGATAACCGTCATGGGACTCATATTGCAGGGACTATCGCGCAAAGCACAAACAATCTTTACGGAGGTGCCGGTGTGGCGCCTGGATGTACCATTATGCCCGTGAAGGTCCTGGATGAAACAGGTTATGGGGGTGTAGATTCCATCGTGGATGGGATCTATTATGCAGTTAATAATGGTGCTCAGATCATAAATATGAGCCTTGGTGGTAATCGCCCTCCTGGCAAAGGCGCAGGCAAAAAATCCGCTGCCGAGGAGGAAGCAATCAATTATGCAGTTTCTCAGGGAGTGACCGTAATTTGTTCTGCCGGGAATGAATCATCAGATCTGCCGAGCTATCCTGCCTCCTATGATGCCACCATAAGTGTCTCGGCAACAACATATGACCTTTCTTTTGCCTCAGCGTATTCCAACTTTGGTCCGACTATTGACATATGTGCTCCGGGAGGAGACCTTGATGAGGACCTTAATGGGGATGGTTACCCGGACGGGATTTATCAGCAGACTCATGACGGAATAGATTATAAAAGTTTTGACTATTATTTTGCTGAAGGCACCTCAAGTTCTTCGGCATTTGTTTCAGGTGTAGCCGCGTTGATTATTGCCTATGCGAACCATCTCATTACTCCGGCTGAGATGAGGGAAATCCTTCATGGTACCGCTATCGATTTGGGTGATCCCGGCTGGGATCAGTTTTATGGATGGGGGCTTGTAAATCCCCTGGAAGCTTTACAAGCCGTTGTAATACCCAGTATTGAGGGTTATTTTTTGCCATTAACAAGTAAACCGTTAATAAATCAACCGGTTGCTTTAATTAATAATTCTCTGCAGGTTACTGCAGATGCCATAAACAGGGTTTCTTTTCAGGCAAACGCCAATTTTGTTGCATCCGGTCAAAGGACAGTAACGAATAACCAGCCGCTTTTTCTACAAAGCATTTCACCATATCAAAGTCAAATTAATCTTTGGCCGCTGACAAACGGGATTAGAAATCCTTTGGTGAACGGATTATTTGTAAACCCATATAGCCTTTTGCCTTATCCCTTATCGAATTATACCTATCCAGTTACGCAGACATCTCTTACTAACAATTTATTTGCAGGTTCATTTGGCGGATATAAAACCGAAACAACAGGGAATATTGTCTCTGTTTCAGACTTGACCTATCCATCTTCAATAAGGGGCTTTTACTCCCTGAATTCCCCCTATGTCTCCTTACCTTTATACTTATTTTTCTGAATAATATCCGGTTAAGCTTAATAGTATAATATCCATATCTATGGTTAAGATATTATTAAATTTTTAAATTTATCAGCAATTAACTAATTATGGCAATTATGTCATGGGACCGCAGTGTCAGGTCTTGAAATATTGACAATGAACCTAATGATAATTATGCATTACTTTGTTTAACTTTTTATATTTCAATACCTGACAATCCCTTTAATGGGTGACCTTACTAAACCAAACTTAATTTCAATATGTTTAGGTCTTGTTAAACTATATATTAGGTAAGCATAATAAGATTTACAAGGCAAAAATTAGAATTGCTTTAAATAGATAGATTGGATAAAACAATATTAGTATTTCAAGGATAATATAGTGCAGGAATAAAACGGCCTACAGATTCAACGGACGTGCCGCCGGAAACATTCAATCCCAGATATGAATATGCCGGATTGTTAGCGTAGTCTATCCTTGTGGGATAAGCTGGCAATTGATCATAAGATTGTATTAAATTATTGGTAACTGAATAGGGTGTACCTGTTTGAGCATTAATGTATAGGGGGATGGACTGGAGAATGTTGAATGCCAGACCTGGGTTTATGGGGGTTGAATAAAACAGAGAGGCTAACCTTGAAGGGGAAAAAGCAGAAGGATATCCGACAGGGAGAAAACCATTAGGTATGGTAGAAGGGATTGTGGGGGAAAAAACGGTAACCGGCAGAAGCGGCCCCGGACCAATAGGCGCGCTCACAAAACTAATAGGGATCTGGGGTGTCTGGCTCTGCTGTGACTGTTGTACAGGGCTTAAACATACATATCCTTCTTCGATCTCTTCGTCCTCAAGCTCAATTAATTCATGATATTCACATCTTAGAGGCGCAAAACTTGTCAACCCATAGTCCTGAATATTATCCCTCTCATCTGTAAAGCTTACAAGATATGTAGTCTCTATAACTTCACCTTCATCTTCTGAAAAAGCCGTTATAGGACCAATGCAGAATTCTTCTCCCCTTATTTCCAGTTTCGCGATAAAAGCAAAATTCCTTTCAAACCCGGCAAGCAGATCCTCCAGCGAATTCAGCTCCCATATATGCCAATTACCGTCTAATTTTTCACTTCCCATATGAATGATTATCCGGGCACCCTGAGCTGTAAATGAAGTCTCTCCATTGTCAGGGATTAACTCAAGACCGAAGACTTGACTATTTTTAGTGATAATTTGCAAATTAATACTAATAGGTGAGCTTGTTTTTATATAAAATGAGACATTTTCCTGGTTGACATGGTCAGGCGGAAACTCTCGGCTGATTACGATAGGGCTTATTTGCTGGCTTGTTGTGCTGGTAGTTGGTATATATGGGAAGATGGCGCCTGGTAAGGATAGGCCGGAAAAACCCGGAAGTAGAGATATATTCGGGAGTTGCGAGCAAACCGTTCCCGATAGAATTGTAATTATGAAGAATAAAATTGAGGTAATCATCAAAAAAAGGTGGGCATGTCGTTTAAGGATAGCTTTAAATATACTCATAGTTCCCCCCCCTTTTTTTATATAACTTTTTATTCTTTTTTATTGCTCTGGTTTTATTTATGCAAAAATCGTTCTATACCTCCCAATTTCTAATGCATCTTTAATTGCTAAAGATATTATAAAGAGTTAAATAAAAAGACCTGTCAAGCCCCCCAACAAGCCAATGGGACCGCCATAATAAGTGCTGAGGCCACCATAAAGACCTCCATACAGCCCAAGACCACCGTATAGCCCTCCATAGTAGGCTCCCATGCCGCCATAGAGCCCTCCGTAATATCCCGAGCCTCCGTAAAGCCCCCCATAGTAACCCCCGTAATATCCACCGCCGTAATAACTGCTTCCGTAGTAACCGCTTCCGTAATATCCGGTTCCGTAGTAACCGCTTCCGTAATATCCGCTACCATATAATGAACTCCCATAATACCCTCCATAGGGATATACATAATAATAAGTCTGTTCCGTTGCATTTGGATCTTCTTCGGTGGTTTCCGGTGTATATTTGGCCTTTAGATATCCGTTAAACAAAGAATCATAGGCAATACTAAATTGATCCATGCTTGTGGTGGATTCCCATCCCCTTGCGGTGATTCCTTGATCTGATTCATCAAAGTTGTCTATGGTAATTTTGATTTGGCTGCCATCATTCAATTCCCGATATGCAATTATATAGTAAAGATCAAACCTCTCACCTACTATTTCAACTTTTTCAATTTCTTTTAGCCCTGAAACAACAAAGTATTCCAGATCAAGGTTTATATCTCTATCGATTATATGAATATTACTGTCTATTAGAGCAGCGTCAAGACCGATGTGAATATTTGCACCTTCATATTCCTGATTAGGTTCCAGGCTTGTTGGTGCATAGTAGATCCAGAGATTTGTGCTATCTTTCAAAAGCAGCTTCAATCCCAGGCGAAAGGTTTTATAGGGTATTATCTTGATCTTGATATGGTTGTAAGCTTCATTGGGATCATCAAGATTTGGATCAGGATAAACAAAAAATTTTTTTTCCTTGCTTATGGCAATTTGATTATCCGAAGATCTTGCTATTTTTAAAAAGAAAGAGAGGCAAATAACAATAATTCCTGTTAAACAAAGAAAAAAAGCAAGCCTTTTCTGTTTTGGATTTCTCATATCACTTTCTCCTTACCCAATCAAGTTATTTATCAAATACCCACATCAACTTTGGATTTTTTTAGAAATTTTTTATAAAGACCTATAAATATTTTTTAATGTAAATTTAATCAGATAAATATAGATATTTTAGTCTTAACCTATATTCTTAGTGATTTAAATCTGTGATTAAAACTAGGAATAGAGCTATTTTTTAGTGAATATTATATTTTCCTATCTATATAATAAATATACCATAAAGATTCAGAAAAGACAATTAAATATTAAAGGTCTCCAGCGAAGCCTGCTCCCCAAAAAACAAACTCCAAGCCCTTAATTTATCGGGAAAAAAAGCAGACTTTAAAAGAAAATAGATTTTTCGAAATTATAAGAACATTTAAGGAGTGGTCTGAGGGACATTGGGATTTTGCATTTCATTTACCTGCCCAGACAATTCTTCTTCAGAGGGCTGTTTTTCAGTTTTCTCTTCAGGAGGAGGCTCTTCGACCTTTAATTCCTGCCAGGTTTTATTAAGCTTATCTATGGAGAATTTACCTACAGAGTAGATTATATCACGGTCAAACAGCTTGGCATAATATTCATCCGTTTTTTCGTTTTCTTTCCCAATTAGTAATGTCTTGGAGGTTTCATCAGCCATAATTATGTTTAGAGTTAAAAATGGAGCATCAAGGCCGAATTCCTCAAGTTTCTGGTCAGGTTTCAGCCTCTGAACCTTGGATGCCCGAAGATTGAAAAGGGTCTGGGTAATATCCTTTTCCATTTTTTCTTTTATGTCCGATTCCACGGGTGAATCAAGACGCCATTTTTCTGCTTCATGATCATGTATAAGGCTAAAAGGTCCGTCTGCGCGGTTAAACTCGATACGGTCCACGTCCTGTTCCTGGACGATTATTATGAATTTGTCCAGCCATGTATCTGCAGGTTTATCAAATCGCGACCTTAGGTGAAATCCTTTATAAAGGATTACTTCATCACTGTCCGCCTTCCTGTAATAGGTGCTCATGAAATCGGGTCCGTTTTTTCCGATATAGAAATGCGCCAATGTTTTATCTTCTTCTCCCTTTATTTCAACTTCAAATCCCTTATTGGGATCAACCTGATAAATGTCCTGTTTGGAAGGATTTTTAGATACTATGTTGTCTCTCTTTAATTCGGAAACGATCTGAAGTGCCTGTTTTACTTGTTCCTTATCCGCAGGAAGATTGTCTTCTTCAACTACTACCCATTGACCTTCCTCTTTAGATAAAGTCAGCTTATTTGTATCACCTTTTACGCTTATAGTTGTTGCCTTCTCTGAATCAAATTCCGGAAAAAGGACTATTTCCTCGGATGACTTTTTTGCAGGCCTATTTAGAAGATAGGCTATCCCTATGAGTATACATAGAATGATTATAAGGATGATCGTTTTTTTATAACTCATAAGAAGCGAACCTCTTTCTTCTCCTTAAAATAAACTTCACCAAGCCAAACAAAATTATCAGTAAAGATACACCGAAGATGTTTATATAACGTATTAATGCCTTTTTTTCATCGGAGAGTTCCGGCAAAGGTCTTTCCGTCTTTTCTCTTGTTCTTATGCCGATCAGTGCATCACCCATTGTCAGCCAGTCAACCATATTCAGAAAAAATGCCGCGTTTTCCGGAAACCGGCCGAGGAAATCATCCTGAATAAAACGGGAATCCCCTACCACCACTATATGTGTTTCCTTTGTGGATTTTGTAAGTTTCTCTTCTTTTTTTGAAGGCGCCTCCCTGTTTGCATAAAAGCTTTCAAAAAAACCGGAAACCATAACTGCCAGAGGAATCTTATGCAAATCGGTAGATCTAAAATTAAAGTGTTGCTGGGGATTTAAATCAAATCTTCCCTTCTGTGTCCAGGCATGAGGACTAGTTTGTGCCAGAATGGTTTTTTGCAAGCCCTTTTCTTCGATAACCTTGTCCTGAACCTCTACTGAACTGGTCCATGGTAAAGTAATACTCTCGAGCTTGCTGACCATTGGATTTGATTCGTCAAAGCCCTCTTTTGTCACTTTTGGCCAGAATGGATAGGGGACCTGAAAATGAAAGAATCCCCCGCTAAAAGCCGCCATGGAGCTGGATCTGTCTAATACCAGATCAGGCTCGAGCTTGACTCCATAGTATGCCAGCATATCATTAATATTCGTGGTTACTTTTTCCGCGGCTAACTGTCTTCCCTCTTGCAATTTAACCATGTCCACAAGAAATATCCCATTGCCGCCCTGCATGAGGTATTGATCCAAAAGATATTTTTCATTGTCAGTAATCTCTTCTGGCGCCAATATCACTAATGTGTCGATATTCTCAAGTACGGACATCCCCTGGCTCAGATTTATATTCTGAACTTCGTATTGTTTCTGGAGGGCCATCTGAATCCTGGAATAAATATCTTGCTCCGACCTCCCTGCATCTTTCTTCCATGACACGAACCCAATCACTTCGGGTTCCTTTTTGGTCACTTTAAGTATGGCGGATGTCAGGTCATACTCCAGGTTCCTTACATCCTGAATCACCGGAATAACCTCTTTACGATCCTCAAACATGATACTCATACCCAGATATACATTTACGACCTCTACCCTGTCCTTTTGGAATATATTGGCCTGTACCTTCGGTATTCCTATGAACTGCATCCTTTGACTCAATTCAGGATCATCTTCCGGATCTATAAACTCTACCGATAAATTTGTCCTTGCATAGGCGGTATATTCATCCAGTATATCTTTTACTTGATCTTTTAGAGTGACCAGATGGGAAGGCAATTCTTTACTGAAATAGGCCTTTATGCTGACTACATCATCCAATCCCTTTAAAACATCTTTTGTAGCCTTTGAAATGCTGTATATTTTATTTTCGGTAAGATCTACACGGCTAAATGCGGATCGAGAGATATAATTGATTGCTGCCAGAATGGCAAGTACAACCAAAACATAAATAAAAAGATGGGTCCCGTATCCAATCTTTTTCATTCCCACGGTCTTAACTCCATTTTCTGCTTTCTAAAGAACGGATGTTTAAAAAGATAAAGAAACCAATAACAGAAAGATAATATATAATATCCCTTGTATCTATTACACCTCTGCCTATGCTTTCAAAGTGAGTGCCGAGGCCCAGATAAGAAAGAAAAGATGCAAAACGTGCCGGCACAGCCATTATCACAAAGTTTTCACCAACAATAAATAGACCGAAACAAAAGACGATACCCAGTATAAACGCAACAATTTGATTTTCACTCAGACTGGAGGCAAAAAGGCCTATGGCCAGGTAAGCTCCTCCCATCAGTAAGGCCCCAAGATATCCTCCGATTATCGGTCCGAGATCGGTTTCTCCGAGTATGATAAGGGTAATCGGAAGAGAAATGCTCAACAAGATGGTAAGTGTGAGAAACAGATAAGCAGCCAGAAATTTACCAATGATTACCTCATAATCATTAACAGGTAAAGTCATAAGAACTTCTATAGTGCCCAGCTTTTTTTCTTCGGCCCAAAGCCTCATCGTAACTGCGGGCACAAAGAAAAGGAAGAGCCAGGGCAGAAGGCTGAAATATCCGCGCATTATTGTCTGTCCGACAAGGAAGAAGCCTTTAAAGAATATCCACATACTGCAGATCAAAAAAGCCGTGATGAATATATAAGCAATCGGGGAATCAAAATACGCACGGAATTCTTTTTTAAATATAGCTATTATATTCCTCATACATCCGTTTCCTGACAGGTTAGTTGTTTGAATACATCTTCAAGAGTAATTGCCTGTGTCCGCATTTCAGTAAGGGACCACCCGTTTTCCACAACGCATCTGAAGAGGTCCTCTCTGATGTCCTTCCCCTTATCCGATTTTATTTCAATTTTATGAATGTTCTTGTCAGCAGGCTGATCCGGTTCCTCTTCCTCTTGTGTGGCGACACCTACAACATGTTCCATTTTCCCTATTTTTTCAAGGATATCCGCGATAGGGCCTCGTATGCTCATGAATACCGTTTCCTGCCCTTTAGCGTTTTCTGCAAGTTCACGCGGCGTCCCGGTCCCCACCAATTTACCCCTGTTAATGATTATTATTCTTCCGCAAGTAGCCTGGACTTCGGGCAGGATATGTGAACAAAGAATGACCGTTTTTTCCTTTCCGATCTCCTTTATAAGGTCTCTGATTTCTATAATCTGGATGGGGTCCAGCCCTGTAGTAGGCTCATCCAGTATCAGGATATCAGGATCATGCATGAGGGTTTGTGCCAGACCAACCCGCTGGCGATAACCTTTGGAGAGCTGTCCGATGATTTTGTGGGCTTCATTTTGAAGGCCGCAGACTTGGATCATTTCTTTAATCCTGTTTGACTTTTTATTAGCCGGGATGTTTCGTATGGTGGCTATAAATTTGAGATAGTCAACAACACCCATATCCTGATAAAGAGGGGCGCTTTCAGGGAGATAGCCAACCCTTTTTCTTACCTCGATCGAATCTTTATGTGTGTCATAACCTGCAAGAGTCGCCGTTCCGGAATCCGCGGGTATATAGCAGGTCAGTATACGCATGGTTGTGGTCTTTCCTGCGCCGTTTGGGCCTAGAAATCCCAGTATTTCACCCTTCTGGACCTCAAAGCTTATCCCTGCAACGGCAGTGTTGGGCCCAAAACTTTTTTTCAAATCCTTAACTTCTATCATAACAGTTCAAATAATGTCCATATTGACTAAAATTATAACCAGTAATTACAATCAAGATATTCTTTAAAGGATTATGCCTTTTTAAGACTATCGCACAAAATATCCATTATTAGTTAAGATCATCCGCATAAAATATAATGTCTATCTTGATCGAAATCATTTTAGAGATAAATATTATAAAATAAAATTTTTTATTGTCAAGGGGAAGAAGAGAATTTTTTTGATCCAAAATGATATCTTATGAATCCATCAAAAATAGAACCGTCCCCTTTCCCCCTTTTTCCTTTTCTTTAAGGTGCGATAGCCATAAACAGGAGGTGCTCCCCACGGTTTATAAGAAGCAGAACCGTACCTTTCTTTGATGCCTTGACCGCCTTTTGAAAGCCGTCGGTGTCCATTATCTTTTTCCGGTTTACTTCCAGGATTACATCTCCCCTCTGAATACCTGCCTTGTCTGCAGGGCTGTTCTGTTTAACATCGGTGACAAGTACACCTTCGGTATTGGTAAGATCAAAATGTTTGGCCAACTCCGGAGTGATGTCCTGTACAGTCATGCCGAGTTCTGATTCTTCTTTTGCTGCCAGGCTCCCCTTTTCGCTTTCTTCAAACTCTCCGAGTTTAACCGAAATTTTCATTTTTTCACCATCTCTTATAAGCTCCATCTCGACCTTGGTTCCAGGTCTTGTCAGACCGGCATATCGGGAGAGATCGGTGTATTCTCTGATCTCTTTGCCTTTAAAGCTTATTATCACGTCTCCGCTTTTAATGCCCGCTTTCTCTGCGGGACCACCTTCAACAACCTCCGCTACCAGTGCCCCTTTATTCTCTTTTAAACCGAATGATTTGGCCAGATTGGGTGTGACCCTTTGTATCATTAATCCAATCCATCCACGTTTAATTTTGCCTTCGGTTTTTAAATCCTCCAGGACGTCCTTAACCATATTGATTGGAATGGCGAAGCCTATTCCCTGTCCTTCGGCTACTATGGCGCTATTAATTCCTACTACTTCCCCTTTTATGTTAAACAGGGGACCTCCGCTGTTTCCGGGATTGATGGACGCATCGGTCTGTATAAAGGAGTTGTAAGGACCTTGCCCGATGGCCCTCCACTTGGCGCTGACAATCCCTGCAGTAACTGTGTGTTCAAGGCCAAAGGGATTACCGATGGCAACAACCCATTCCCCGATCTGTAGAACATCCGAATCTCCAAGCGTGGCAATAGGGAGCTCCTCCTTTGCGTCGATCTTGAGCAGGGCCACATCCATATCTTCATCACTTCCTACTATTTTCGCTGTATATTCATTTTCATCGGACAGGGTAACAAGAATGTCTTCGGCGTCTTTGACCACATGGTTGTTTGTTAATATGTAACCATTCTTATCAATGATGAAACCCGATCCAAGACTCTTTTGCTTTAGATCACCCTTTGGAATGTTAAAGAATTTGTCAAAAAAGTCATCTCCAAAGAAGTCACGAAACGGATCCTTGAAGGGTGCATGGAAATTTTGGAAGCCCTTCACAACCTGTGTGGAGCTGATATATACAACAGTTTGGTTTAATCTCTTTGCGATTTCAACAAATGTATTAGGTGAAATAATCTGAACGTTTGACGGATTTTCTTCCCGGACGTCAGATTCAGGGTTGCCCGCTATGGTTTGAGGTGTAAAGTTCATTCTTGAAGCGACGATTAGACCGCCAATGAAACAGGATAGACAAAGGATAATGAATAAAGGTATCCAGCGTCTTTTTGAGCCCATTTTATCCTCCTTTTAGTTATATTCAATTAAATAGAGCTAGTTCCGGAAATTCTGATTTTAAGCTTTTGTTTCATTTAATTTTAATATGATTTTTTTCTCATTAAAGTCCATATTAAGCATAAAGAAGT
>JBLIRS010000081.1:0-11485 GCA_049472415.1 bacterium
AATATATTAAAGCCGGAGGCCCTGCAAGGATAAAGGAATATATTAATATCCAAGGACATACTATTGGTGTAAGGAAGGCAGCCCAGAAGTATAAAGGATTTTCATTTAAGAACATATAGAGGAAGACACAAGTCGGTCCAATTATAATTGGGGAGAAAAAGCCTACAATTAGTGATATGATTATTTTTGTTTTTTTATGATCCAACATTTCTATGTCCTTCTATGTCCAAAAATCAGGCCCACTGTCCCTTAATTTTTAATTTTTCATATAAGGGAATTTTAAAAAAATCGGATTATTATGTTGATTCAATCTGGGCCAATGAGCTAAAGAGGTTACCTATATTAATTAACAAAGAAGAGGTCATCAGTTCAAGTAACAAAATCAATTGATTTCTGCAAAAACAGCAGCTATGACATGAGGGAGTTTGGATTCAATCTCCGGGGTGAGGTCTATGCTGCAGGATATTTCTTTTGGCTCTATACCTATGATAATGACCTCTCCATGTCCCCCAAGGTGTTTTGCCATCCCAAGCACATCAAGAAGATCCACCTCATGCAAGGAAAGGGACCTTTTTTCGTCCTGCATAATTTCTTCCGGGGTTACCCTATAGATGGTACCGGGTTCTCCTCCCCCCTTGATGGCATCTATGACAATTATCCTCTCGAAATCCTGGAAAACTCCAAGCAATTTCATGGTATCTGTGCCGCCGTCGATTATTTCAAGCCCTGATGGCAGATCCATCATTTCCAACCTTTTTACCGCGTGAACACCAACGCCTTCATCCTTGAGTATGAGGTTGCCAATACCTATTACTACTGTTTTTTTATCCATAAGCCAATCCCGTCAAATTCGTTAAAAGTCATTGGAGGAGTCATTGGCGTTTCTAGGACAAGCCTGCAAGCCGGAGGATTTCCGGGACCTTTTCCTCCCAGCCTATGGCCATAATATGAACCCCCTGGCAGAGGCCTTTTAGATCTTTTATGAGCCTGGCGGCCATGCTCAATCCCGTTGCTTCCTTATTATCAGCATTAGTCATCTCTTCGATGAGGTGGTCCGGAACGAAAATACCTGCAACATTCTTGTTCATATATTTTGCCATACCTGCTGATTTTAAAGGTATGATACCTGCAAGCACAGGAATCCCGAATTTCTCCACCCTTTTCATAAACCTTTCAAACATATCCACATCGTAGATGGCCTGAGTCTGGAAAAACCCCGCGCCGGCCTCGATCTTTTTTTCCATCTTCATAATCTGCAGCTCAAGGCCTTCCTCTGTATCCTTGACAGGTGTGACAACAGCGCCTATAAAAAAATCTGTATTCCCCTGAAGCTCACTGCCTGACAGGTCATATCCCTCGTTCATTCTTTTTATGGTCCATACAAGCTGAACAGGGTCAATATCATAGACATCCTTTGCGTCAGGATGATCTCCGAATGTGGGGAAATCACCTGTAATGGCCAGGATGTTTTTTATGCCGAGCACATTAGCGCTCAGCAGGTCCGACTGCAGAGCGATTCTGTTTCTGTCCCTGCATGTCATCTGGAATATGGGGTCCAGACCTTCCTTAACAAGCAGGGAGGATGCGGCAAGCGATCCCAGTCTCATCACTGCGCTTTGCTGATCCGTGACGTTTGCGGCATCTATCTTTCCCCGGAGTAATTTAGCCAACTCAAGAAGCCCTGATGTATCCGTTCCCTTAAGAGGGCCCATCTCCGATGTAACGGTGAATTTCCCTTTTTCCAGTGCCTCTTTTAGAGCCATTTGCTTTGCCCCCCCTTCTTTTAATTATCCTCTTTATTCTCCAAGGCCCATGTGGAAGTAGCGATCAAATCCCATCTCGGCCTCATTCTATTATATGTCTTTGGAGGAATATATGTTCTCAATTTATCAATCTCCCCCAAATCCCTCAGCCTTGCGTAAATCAGCTCCCACCCGCAAGGCTTATCCCTGGAGACCTCGCATTTTCCTTCAGAGGACCCGCCACAGGCCCCATTTATCAATCTCTTTGAGCAGGCTGTCATTGGACAGATACCACCCGTGTAATCAAGCAGGCAATCCCCGCATTCCAGACATCTCTCCTCGCCTCTCCATTCACCCCGGCTACCCCCGAGTGAGATGGTATTGCATGCGGGATGGACCCTCTTTTTTACCATTGCCGCAACGGACTGTACACCTATCCCGCAGGTCATAACCAATAAGGAATCCGCCTCCATCACCCGTCCTTCCAGAGGACGCAGTCGTGACGCCACGAGGGCCTTCTGACACAGGAAGTCTATCACGGAAAATCCGGTTATTCTTTTCCCGGCACCTTCAAGCTTTCCCTTCATCTCAAGGACCTGAGGCATCCCCCCTGTCCCGCTCGCTTGAGCGCATCCGTCACATCCCAAGATAAAAATCTTATTATCGTCTTTAAGATAACCCAATATTTCTTCAAAGGGTTTCTGTTCTGACCTTATCATCGATTTCCTCCTCGCTTTCAGGCAACCTTAAACCTCGTCAACTCTCTCCCCTTATGGTTCAACAGATGAACCGCGCAGGCGATACAAGGGTCAAATGACCTGACAATCCTTACTATTTCGAAGGGATTCTCTTCATCCTTTACCTTTGTGCCTATAAGGGCCTGTTCAATGGGGCCGTGATTGCCCATATCATCCATGGGAGAGGCATTCCAGGTGGTCGGCACGACGCATTGATATTTATGAATCTTCTTGTTTTTTATAATAATCCAATGTCCGAGGGCTCCCCTCGCGGCATCCACGATCCCAACGCCACTCCCATCTTCGGGAACGGTGTAATCCACATAAACCGGCTCGCCCGGCTTCAGGCCGAGGATCCATCCCTCAAGGTTCCTGGCTATATAAAGGGCACAAAGTGCCCGCGCGGCATGCCTGCCAAGCACAGAGAACAAGACGTCCGGTGAGGCTTTAAAATGACCCAGCACAGAATCCACCAAATCCTTTACTTCCGGATTACCCGCTGCATAGCTTGTGGCAATCCTCGCAAGAGGTCCCACCTCATGCACATCTCCTTTGTATCTTGGCGCCTTAATCCAGGAGTATCCGCCTTCCTTTCCGGGAAGGGGTTTCGTGTCCTCATTATAAGGATGACAACCTGTCGTGTCTTCTTCGTACCACGAATATTTGACCCATTCTTTAATGTGATTCAGATCAAGAGGATGGTGACTTAAATCTTCGGATGTGGTGCCCTGGTTGAAGAGTCTCGCCCTTTTGGCATAGTCCGGGTCCTTTCCGTCAAGATCGAATACTCCATAGGAAAGGTACCTTCCGCATCCCTTACCTATACCGAAATAGTCACTATATGTCTCAGCCACTTTAATGACATCCGGCACATACACATCCTCAACAAACTCCAAAAGCTCCTTTGTTCTCCAGAGCAAAGTAGCTATCTTGTCCACGGTAGGAACCTCAGTTATACCTCCGGGTGTGATGGCACATGCATGGGGAAGCTTTCCTCCTAATATGGCCGTTGCCTCATGCCCTTTCCGCCTAATCTCCAGGGCCATGACATAATGTTTCACCAGTTCCTGGTCAACCCCGGCCGTAAACCGGTAATCCCCTTCATATCTGGGGACAAATGGAGAAAGCTCGCCCCTCGAGATAAAGGATTTTATGGAATTGAGCGTTCTATCATTGCCTTCATAGTCTGCAACCTTTGTTACATCCACATAATCGAGGGCTGCAAGATGATAAAAGTGAAGGATGTGATCCTGCACCTGGTGAAATCCCATGGTCAGATTTCGCATCAGGTTTCCGTTTTCTGGTATCTTGTCGGCGATCCCGAACACACTGTCCAGGTTGAGGGCGGCTGCAGATGTGTGGCAGTGATTGCAAACCCCGCATATTCTTTGGGTGATGATCTGGGCATCCCTGGGGTCCCTGCCGGCCAGGATCTTTTCAAATCCCCTGAAGAGCATCCCCGAACATTTTGCATCCTTGATCTCACCGCCATCCACAACAGCTTCAACCTTAAGATGCCCTTCGATTCTGGTTATCGGATCTATCACTATCTTAGACATGTCTATTTGCCCCCCACGTTTTCCCAGTACTCACCAATCTTTGGCAGATCAACATCAGTAAGTTTTTCGTAAAAAGAGCCTATTAAGTCAGGAAACTCAGGCTGGGTACATCCCTGGCAACCCATGCCCGATTTAATACACCAGTTGACACCGTTGTTCCATTGCCTTAGAGGACAATCAGCATAGGTGATTGGTCCCTTACAGCCAAGCTCATAAAGGCAGCCTTCCTCACCGAAACTCTTGGCGAATTTCCCTTCATCAAAAAATGCCCTGCGCTGGCAATTTTCATGAATCAGTGTTCCGTAAAATTCCTTGGGACGAAGCCAGTCGTCAAGATCTTCGGGACTGGGCAACCCTGCTATAAGCAGCTTTGCTACTGTGCCTATAAACCAGTCCGGATGCGGGGGACAACCTGAGACATTTACAAGCGGGGTTTTTATACCTTCTTCCTTAAAGATATCCTTGACGCTTTTTACACCTGTGGGATTCGGTCTGCCTCCCGGGATACCCCCAAATGCGGAGCATGTTCCCAAGGCAATTACAGCAAGCGCCTTTCTGCCAAGATCAATCACCCACCGGTGAAAGGTTACGGGGTCTTCACCTTTTTCTCCGACGCAACAGTATATCCCGTCATCCTTTGTGGACACAACACCTTCCACAATCAATAAAAAACCGCCCTCGTTTTCCGTTTTAACACCTTCCAGCACCTTTATAATCGGCTCTCCCGCGCCGGCCATAATCGTGGTTTGAAACCTTAAATTGATATGTTTTCCGGGTACCACTTCATCAATGAGAACATTTTTTATGGAAGGAACTACTGCATTAAGCATGGATACGGAACATCCGCTGCATGACCCACCTTGAATCCATACTGCAGGTATTTCTTTGATCGGTATCATTTTCCCCCCTCTCAATGAAACAATATGAATTTTTTGATTAAATTAAACTATATCCCTTTTCAATTAAACTTCACATGCCTGCCATCATCTTTGGTTAACAGATTATAGGTTCTTTCGATACGGTTCCAATTATGTTCACGGTCCAAAGCCCAATAACGCCCGATGACGGAAACTACCCTGCCAACACCCATTTGTTTCGACCTCTCTTCGATCTGCCGGACATAATAGGCCCCGCTTTCAGGTCTCTCACCCCGCCTTCCAAGAAGTGAATGGATAAAGACCCTGTCGAGCCCCTCTTTTTTAGCCAATTCCATCAGGGAGTAAAGGTATTCCACAGATCCATGAGAACTGTAAAATGATACTATTCCAAGCAGATGCAGGTTTGTGCCCTTTTCTTTGGCGCCCCTTACTGCCCAGAGAAACTCGGGATTTTTATAAAATGTGCCATCCTCTATGGACTTTGCAATCCTTATCCTGTCCGAGGGCACTATCCTGCCGCAGCCCAGATGGAGGTGTCCTGATTCGGAATTACCCACAGTACCCGCAGGCAGGCCCACTGCCTCTCCTGAAGCATCCAGGATGGTCCATGGATATTTTTTCATCAATTCATCTACAGATTTTGTATTTGCGGAGGCTATAAGATTTCCTTCTGAAGATGCATTATACCCCCAGCCGTCCATAATCAGGAGAAGGACCCTGTGGCCTCTCATTTCAGGCAGTTTTGATGCGATCAAGCTCTTCCCGGTCATGCTCTCAGGTTTAGGAATACCAAGGAGATCCAACACCGTTGGCGCCACATCGATAAGACTGCCCCCTCCCACTCTTAGCCTGATGTCTTCAAAATTTACAGGAGGAATCAAAGCAAAAGGTACGGGGCTATCCGTATGCCCTGTGTCTATCTTCCCATCCGGATAATACCATTTCTCTACGGTCCCATGATCAGCCACAAGCACAGTGAACAGACCCGCGACCTGTGCCTCTTTTACTATTCCGCCCACATGTCGATCTACAGTTTCTATGGCCTGGAATATCGCGTCCCGGTTTTCGATATGCCCTACCACATCGATATTTGCAAGATTAACACATATAAAATCATCATTCCGGGTCTTTATAGTCTCTATGGCTTTATCTGAAACCTCAGCACAGCTCATCCCTGGACATTGATCATAATTTATCACATCTCTCGGAGAAGGCACAATGATCCTTTCCTCCCCGGGAAAGGATTCCTCCTGTTTACCGTTTAGAAAATAGGTAATATGAATAGCCTTTTCCGCCTCTGTGATTTTAACCTGGCTCATCCCTGCCCTGCTTATGAGCTCGCTCAAAGTCATATCTATCTTATCCAAGGGGGGAAACGCAACCTTGACCGGCAAATTGGGATGATACTGAATCATAGTCACCCAGTTTGTCTCCAGGTCGGATTTAACCGGAAATTTATTAAATCCTTTCTGGGTAAAAGCCTGTGTAAGCTCGATCTCACGCTCGCCACGAATATCATAAAATATAACAAAATCACCTGAACAAATCCTGCCGATTGGTTTACTATTAATATCAACAAGAATAAGGGGGTTCATCCCCTCCTCTTCCTCGCCACGGCGGTATGCCTCTCTTATGGCCTCCGACATGGGATAAAAGCCATTTTTCATCTTCATTCAAACGCTCCCGTTCCTACAACTCCCTGAAAGCCCTTCCTTCACCTCTAAGGCCGAATGGCTTTACTTCCATAAATTTCTCGCGGCTCTCAACAGCATATCCAATCCTGTGAAGGGGAATACGGTGATTCTCACATGTTTCTGTAATATTATGCATTTCTTCAGGGGCACATACCATACAGAAACCTATCCCCATATTAAAGACCTGAAACATCTCTCTGTCCGAAATTCCGCCCTTCTCCTGAATCAATCTAAATATGGCAGGGGGATCAGGAAGATGATCGATAATAAATGCCACCTGAGAATCCACCCTTAAAAGGTTGAGCAGGCCGTCACCCGTGATATGGCAGAAGGCCTTTATCCCGGGCACTTTTTCCATTATGTCCAAAACAACCGGCACATAGATGCTGGTAGGGATAAGGAGCTCCTCACCAATGGTTTTCCCAAGCTCCGGCACCATGCGGCCTACATTCCAGCCGGTCTCATCCAACAATACCCGTCTGGCAAGTGAAAGCCCATTGCTATGAATCCCCGCGCTGGGCAGTCCGAATACAAGATCTCCGGGGCAAATACCTTTACCGGTCATTATTCTGTCTACCTCTACAATGCCTACAGCCATACCGGCAAGATCGAAGCCTTTACCCTCCTTCCAACCTTTTATCAGATCCCTCACCTGTGCAGTCTCACCACCCGGAATAGCTATACCTGCCTGCCTCGCCCCCTCATAAAGCCCCTGAGCTATCTGATCAAGAATAGACGGATCCATGGTTTGCAGGGCAAGATAATTTAGCATGGATATGGGTCTGGCACCCACGCAGATTATATCATTTACATTCATGGCCACGCAGTCAATGCCTATGGTATCATAACGGTCCATCATCTGAGCAATCAGCACCTTGGTACCCACTCCATCCGCTGACACGGCAATTCCGACCTCCTTATCCCCCGCCTGAATCCGGACCACATTTGCAAAATGACCAAGGTCCAGAATCACCTCACCGGGCTTTCCCCCGGTAAAAGGGAAAGTTGATCGAATCAGATCCAGGAATCCTTTCATCGCCACTGACTCTGCCTGAGTATCCACACCGGATGCTGCATAATGATCAGCGCTTTTAGCATTCATTACTGTTTATACTCCTTTTGAATAAAAAGTCACATTTATCTCTACGTTTTTTAATTAGAGCCCTAACCTTTTAAGCCCCTTTTGAGCGATATCCTTACGATAATATATACCTTCAAACCATAGTTGCTCCATGGCCCTATAAGCTTTATCAACAGCCTGTTTCAGATTCTCACCCAGAGCGGTAACGCCAAGGACCCTGCCTCCGTTTGTAAGGAACTTTCCGCTTTCCTTTTTGGTGCCTGCATGAAAAACAGCAAGATCCTGGCAGACCGATACCTTTTTAAGACCCAAAATCTCCTTTCCCTTTTCATACGGCCCCGGATATCCCGAAGATGCCGCCACCACACAAACAGACGCGCCGTTACACCAGGATAGGCCCATCTCCGAAAGCCTGCCCTCCATTGATGCCTGAATAACAGGAATAACATCATCCTTCATGCGCAATACTATGGGCTGAGCCTCGGGATCACCAAAACGGCAATTGAACTCCAGAACCATGGGGTCCCCCTTTTTGTCGATCATTAACCCTGCATAGAGTACCCCCTGATAAGATATCCCTTTCTTTGCCATACCTTTAATAGTAGGTATCATAACAAGATCCATAATCTTTTGATGTAACTGAGGCGTGACCACGGGCGCGGGAGAATATGCACCCATCCCCCCGGTATTAGGCCCCAGGTCATTGTCATAGATAGGTTTATGATCCTGGGAAGAGGCCATGGGAAGCACTGTCTTTCCATCCGTAAATGCAAGATAGGATACCTCTTCACCCACAAGGCAATCCTCTACCACCAGCTTATCCCCTGCGCTTCCAAAAACCCTATCCACCATGATATTCTGGATTGCCTTTCGGGCTTCCTCCAGTGTCTTGCATATAATCACTCCTTTGCCGGCAGCGAGTCCATCAGCCTTGATGACAATAGGCAATCCTTTTTTCTTCACATAGTTCCAGGCCAGATCTTTATCCGTAAACACCTCAAAATCGGCTGTCGGTATTCCATTCTCTCTCATTAATTCCTTGGCAAATGACTTGCTCGACTCGAGTTGAGCAGCCTCCCTTGTAGGGCCAAATACAAAAAGGCCCATATCCTGGAAGACATCCACGATTCCCATGCTTAATGGGGCCTCAGGGCCCACTATCGTTATATCCGCTTTTTTTTCTTTTGCCAGCTTAGCAAGGCCCTTACAGTCAGATACATCCCAGGGGATGCATTCTGCGACCTCTTCTATTCCCGCATTACCGGGTACGCAAAAAACATTGGATACCCAGGGGCTCTGATTCACTTTCCAGGCTAAAGCGTGCTCCCTTCCACCGCTGCCCACAATCATGACATTCATAATTCCGGTTTTTCTCCTTTCTTTTTTTCACATATTATATTAAAAATATTAAAAACATCAAATGTGTTTTGGAAATTTGTAATAAAACCATAAAACAGACATGAAAAACATTTATATATTAATACATCAAAAGCTGCAAAATTATTAATGGATGAAACCTCTGTTTAAACCCGGTTCTTGATAAGGCTAATCTTAAGTTATGATGAAAGAGGATTTACAATTGTGGGAAAAAAGGGTTGATCAAACTATGAAATAAACATAGTTGAGTAAGCCGATGCAAAAACATAAGTTGATTAAACAAGATGATGTTTGATCAACCCCCCTCATATAATAAGAAATTACAATAGAGGCCTAAGAAAAATCTGCGATCCCTTTTTCTTTGACCATTTATATTGATTGATCTATTGATTTTTTCGTTCTCGTTCTTATATTTAAAATAATTTTTTATTCAGAATTAAACTTCTGCGAAAAATCAAATATGAATTTTATAAATAAAAACCAAAACGAGGTGTCGATCAAGATTTAAATAATAGCATACTACATTCTAATTCTTTTGTAAAGATGTTGTTGTAAAAAATTTTTTTATCAATATATAGTATGCGGACCTAATAAATTTATACTAAAGTCTTATTATTCCACAGAATAAATAATAATGTATTTTTATGTTCGACCCGGCTGTGTTAAGAAGACAGAACAATTCTCCAAATGCCATCCTGTTTCTATCATGATCGAGTTACAAATTTTCTTAAGGCCCAAAGCCTGAACTATGGAGTAATCCTCCTCGGAAAGGATCAATCCGGGAGGTGAATCTGCTGGCCTTAGCCTGAAATCTTTAAGCCCGAATCCTCTTAATACCTCTTCAGCCATCTCAAGCTTGCCCAACGCTTCAACAGTAAGCGTATAATCCCGGGGGAAGCGTGTAGCAAGACATGAATCCGATGACCTATCCCAAAGATAAAGGCCCTCATCTCTGGCAAGATTTCTTATCTCTTCTTTTCCATAACCAAGTTCTCTCCACGGGCTTCGGATTCCGAACTCTTTGCCCGCTCTCATACCAGGCCTTGAGAGAGGATCATCCCCCATATGTGTGCCGTCAAGAATTACCGTAGATTTTCTTTTTCCAGATGCTAGGCCGTAAGCAATTGAAAACATCCTCGTCTTACATAGATAGCATCTTTCCCTTTTATTGGTGCGAATAATTTCTTCTGTCAACGGATTATAATCAATAATTGAATGCGTAATCCCTAATTTATCAGCAAGTATTTCAGCATCTTTGATATTTTTCCGTGTTTGAAGTGGAGAAGTAAAAGTAATGGCGTCAACCCGCTCACCCATGATATCATGCACTTCTTTCAATAAAAGACAACTGTCCAGTCCACCTGAAAAACAAACAAAGGCGCATGCGTATGGCTCTAAAAACTTTTTCAACTGGATTTTAATATGACTCATATAAGTAACAAAGCGACACAAAGCAACACATTTACACAAAAAGTGATATTCTTTTCACAATGTGAAACATTAAACATAATTCTCTTTTTAACCAATACTTGCAAACTCTATGATATAACAAATGATTTAGCTTTAGCATATAATATGCATATAATTATAACGAACTACTTCTATCTGACGAAGTTAATATGTCAGAAGAAACCTTATTTGATATTAGTTAGGATTAGTTAGTATAATTATATTGTTCTTTAATTTAATTAGTTTTGGGCAGATGTTATTTGTTTAAAACATTTTTTGATATTATTTAAACACACATAAGCCCAAAAGAAAAGAGGTGATGGCCAGTAGAAGTTAAAGATTAAGTTTCGCCATTTTTTAATTAATGTTAAGTTTATAAAGTTTAACAGAAGGGTAATTTGGTTATGAAGGATAAAAGATCGATTTTCTTCTTTATTGCGTTAGTTCTTATTGTCACTTTCGCTATTACCTTTACATCTGGCTCACCTGCTTATTCCTATTATGGGATGTACGGTGGGTTATCTGGCATGTATGGCGGCCTCATGGGTATGTACGGCGGCCTCATGGGTATGTACGGCGGCCTCATGGGTATGTACGGCGGCCTGTATGGCGGCCTCATGGGCATGTATGGCGGCCTCTACGGCATGTATGGCGGCTTGATGGGCGGCCTGTATGGCCTTACCAGCCTTAGTGGTTTAGGCGGACTCGGCTTGATGGGCGGCCTCATGGGTATGTACGGCGGTCTTTACGGCTTGTATGGCGGTCTCATGGGTATGTATGGCGGCTTGATGGGTATGTATGGCGGCTTGATGGGTATGTACGGCGGCTTGATGGGTATGTACGGCGGCTTGATGGGCGGTCTCTATGGCATGTATGGCGGCATGATGGGTAGTTCAATTCTCTCATCATTACTTAGTAGTCCGACCACGACGACAACGACACCGGTGGCAGCAACGCCGGTCGTAACT
>JBLIRS010000082.1:0-11433 GCA_049472415.1 bacterium
TTTAACATTTTTATATCCCTTCGATATCGTTGATGAGAAAAAAGACGATATCTGTGGATTTAACTTAAGGTATTGGTTTTTCTGGAAGGCCCAGCTTCATGGAGGTTATCACAATTTAATGATAAAAATGAATAGTATTTGCTCCGTTTTAAAAAATATCTATCCATTAAAGAAATGGGAACCGGATAAAACAGTAGAAATAATTAAGAGAAACTTTAAACATATATTACCAATTACATTTTATTCAGAAGAAAATACAATAAATGATTATGTTATTTTGTCAGGATATTTTAAAAATGTCAATCCGTTGTTTGATATCAGTCTATATGATAAAATCAGATACTTAGTGGGAATGAGATATCACTCAATTATTTTTGCCGTTCAGTGTGGCATCCCATTCATTTCATTATCTTATCAGCCTAAAAGTATTAAATTTTGTTCCGATATCGATTTAAGTATGCTTTCAGTAGATATTTTCAATCTAAATGAATTAGAAGATAAAATAGATTATGTTAAAGATAACTATCAGCATATTAGAAATCATATTTTGTCATATAGGGAAAAGGCCGTTAATGAGATAAAATATATTTTTACTTCAATATCTGACTTAATTAAATAAACATTATTGATAATTATTAATTTATCAGTGTTTAATACAAGCTATTAATAATGAATGAAACCTTGCCAAAAGTTAGTATTATTTTACCAACTTATAATGGATCTAATTATATACGTCAGTCTATAGATAGCTGCCTTAATCAATCATATAAAAACCTGGAGCTGATCATCGTTGATGATGGTTCTACAGATGGTACAAGTAATATTATAAACAATTACAATGATAGCCGCATTAATTTTATAAAAATTAAAAAAAACAATGGATTGCCAAATGCTTTAAATATTGGTTTTTCTCAAGCCAGGGGCGATTTTTTAACATGGACCTCAGATGATAATATGTATGACAAAGAAGCTGTAGAAAAAATGTTGCATTTGTTGATCGAGAAAAACTGTTCCTTTGTTTACTGTAATTATTATAAAGTTGTAGATCTTGAGAGCAGATTTATAGTTAAATTGCCGGAAAAGGTATGTCTTGAAACAGGGAATATGATAGGACCATGTTTTATGTATTCAAGAAAGGTAATGGAATCCATCGGAGAATATGATCCTGTTACTGAGTTAGCTGAAGATTATGATTTTTGGATTCGGGTATCCAAGGTCTTTTCTATGGAGCATATTCGCGAACCTTTATATTTTTTTAGGGTCCATGGAGAATCGCTCTCTAAATCAAAATATTATGAAGTACTGACTGCTGGTTTCCTGGTTATGCTCAAGAATAATATATCGAGCATTAATCATGTGACAGACTTGTTTCTGGATCTAATTCGGCAAAAAAAAGAGGGCTTAATCAGACCTTTTATTCTGATTAAAATATTTTATACAAGCAAGATCAAAAGGATACTGAAAGAATATGAATCAGGCGTACTGAATTTTAAGACAGCCAAATTGGATCTTTATAATCTCATTTTCTCAAAAACCCCTCAGACTCGTTAGCGAGGCATCAGGAGTAAGTAAAAAGTAAAATGGATATCGGTCTTTCCCTCTATCTACATTCAACAGGATGATCTCCTGAGTATGTGGATAGAGGGATTGACCGATTGAATCAGTACTCAAATATTATAGCGCACCCTGAACCGTCAGCACGCATTGATTTATGACATTATTTAATAATATCCAATATCCCGTGCCGGGCATCAGAAACTCGGTATTATAAAGCCTCCGATATCCAATTCCCGGGAGATATTCATATATAACAATAATATCGCAGCTATCTGTAGTTGCCTTAGCATCAAATGTGCATCCGCCTATCATCTCCCATCCGGGGGTATTTACCGTAGAGTTGTATTCAAAAAAGGGCCTGCCGGTGATTGTATAGGCTTTATCCTCATAAAAAAGTATCCAGTATCCCTTTCCGGGCTCCATTTTATTAACACGGACATACCCGGAAGCTTTGTCATAGCCGTAAACCACAACTGCTCCAGGAAAAAGATCCGAGACCAAAGCGCTCCTTGGCTTTACCGGAAGCGAGACCATGCTCCAACCTTGAGGGAAGTGCATTTCAACTGAAATTTCACTGGACCAGACAAATAGGTAATTGGCAAACCATATTCTCTGGGATGATACATATAAAAATTCGCTTTCTTTTGTCTGATACTGAGTGGTCTGGTGCATATCCCAGATAAGCAATTTTCGATTACCGTCGTTATCTTCATACCATAAACTTAGTTGCGACATATTCGAATCTGGATCCGGAGGAGGACATAAATTGGCAGGATTCCATGATATTACAGGATAAAATCCCTCCTTTTCCGGGTCGGCCTGGGGACCTATCTGAAGGGTCATTCTCCATTCCTCATGGTCGGATGCACCAGCTTCTCTATAATCCTCAAGCAATGAACCGTCTAATGCTGAATAAACGGTATATTCAGGGGGTGGTCCGGGAGAGGGATATGTCAAAGCCTCGGTGTCAAAACCAATAAAAACCCTGCTGACATTAGTTGCAGTTGTATTAGGCTGTCCTGTACTTGTAATGGGGGCTTTAAATATACAGGGCGGAGATTCGATTATTGTCCAGTATCCCTGAACCGTCGCTCTCTGAGAAGAATCGGCAGGATTGTTGAAACACTCGAAATCAGTGCAATCAAACATCAAACCCACATGTAACCACTCACAATATTTCAAGGGACGTTCAGGTTGAACCCATTTTACTTCAGTGCCACCCGGAATAGGACGGACAACTAAAGGATTAACAGAATTGGCGCCCCAGGGCTCTCCAGTTCCTTTTACATACCCTATCGCCCACAACACATCCTCGCATTTAAAATCCAGATTATGAAAATCCAGCTCAAAGTTAGTAACATCATAGTTAGTATTATTATGGATATCAAAGTTAACCAGGACCCTTATAATTTTAGGAGGGAATACCTGCGCTTCCAAGATCGCTTCATTTATAAAATGCCCAACCACCTCACCTGAATCCAGCATTACCTCATAAGCCACCAAAACGGCCCCGGCATTATCGGTTTCACTCGATGGTATTATAAGCTCCAGATCTTGACCTTCTGTAACTAAGGTCGAAGCTGTATCCTTTTGTCTCCAGTTAACATCTATGCTCGGATTAGCGGCACCGGAATCCCAGACAAGATCCTCAAGCGGAATGAACTGCCCCGGGCCCGGCAGAACAGCATACTGACGTCTGACCAGAATGTTTCCTTCTCCTGCCGGCTCATCATCAGGCAGAATAGGATTAAGCCATGTCGGAGAAATGCGTATTCGGTCTATTATGTTTCCGTTTTCATCGACCCCCCAAAACTGCCAGGGGAGCGGGACCTGGGCGACCTTCTTTTGACATTCCTGAATAATAGTCCAGTATCCCTGAACAGTTGCCCTTAAAATCGGATCATCAGGATTATTGAAACAATCAAAATTTACACAATCGATTACTAGGCCGATATGTAACCACTCGCAATATTGGAGGGGCCTGTCATGTTGAATCCATTTCACTTCGGTTCCGCCTGGGATAGGCCTGACTATAAGAGGACTTGTCGGATTGGCCCCCCATTGCTCTCCGGTTCCTACCACAAAGCCCATTGCATGTTCAACATCGTTTAAATCAAAATTCATACCTAAAAAATCAAGCTCAAAATTTGTAGGATTGTAATCAGTCTTATTGTGTATGTCGAAATTTACCAGTATTTTCACTATTTTAGGAGGGGATACATTGGCTTCCACAATAGCCTGGTTTATAAAATGCGCGACAACCTCATTGTCTCTCAGGACTTCATAGGAAACTAGCACGCCTATTTGATCAAAGTCCTGAGAAGCTATTATATCCGCAGTCGGGATTGTAAGCTCTAAATCCTGACCAATTATGACTTCTTCAGGCACATTATCAACCATTCTCCATGTTCTCTGGTCTCCCGGCATTGGTTCAACGCCCGGGGGACTATCGCTGTCAAAGTTCCAGACAAGTCCCTCCAAGGGTAGAGGGGTTGGAGTGATTGCAAATTGTCTTCTCACAAAAACGGTCCCTTCCCCAACAGGTGGTACAGTCAGCCATGTCGGTGATATTCGTATTCTGTCGATGATATTGCCAAATTCATCAATGCCCCAGAACTGCCAGGGAATGGGTACCTGAGCTACCTTTTTCTGGCAATAGTAAGATGCATCAGTACAGTATGGAAAAACAGGTTGTTGAGAAAAGGCAGGAAGACATATTACTAACGAAAGAAAAAAGATTATTGCCAATGATAAATATAATCGCTTTTTCATCATACTTCCCCTTTTTTATTTTTTTGCTGATTAATCATTCTTAAAGTACTTTAAAATCCATTTATTTTTTATGATATCAGCAAATTGTTTTCTTTTAATTAACCATGCTCCGACTTTTAAACTCATAAAATCATAATGCCTCCCTTCCTCTGAAAAATAATTATAATTTAATGTCATTAAAAATATTGCCGGATCTGAGCCTGGTTTGGTAAGAATCTTTTCTAAGATAAAAATGCAATGAAACGTCTCCGACATTTTCTGTCCATATTTTTGAAGAACATAAAGGAAACAAATCGGTTGAGTTTAATCTTTTTTTTCGAATTAGACACAACAAGCGATACATTTAAGGCAGTCAACAGTTTTTCTGAATGGCTTCTCAACCAATCGATTTTTAACATCTTATTAATTAATAAAAATAAAATATAAAAACTGTTTATAGTGTAATTAAAAATTAACATATTGTCAATGTTGATGAAATAATTATGGTTCGAAAGGTTAAAAGATAACATACGTTACCCATATTTTCATAATACTTTTTTCTCTCTCTCAAAATAATCCTGATCCTATTTGATCATAGATCTATTAGCATTTTATTATCAGTAGGTTATAGACTTTATTCTTGGGTTTGATAAATCTTAGCTGTATAATTTAATCATAATTATTTATATGTTTTTATTTTATTTGCAGGGAGCAGGAGATGAAGAATTTTCGACTTATAACTTTTGTTGCAGTTTCTATCTTTTTTGTAATTCTGGTTACCTATAGCCCTGCAAGAGGACAAAAAAAGAAGGAAAGATACTATATAGATTATAATGAATCAGATCAGGGGGTTTATGGTGAGGGAAATTCCTTAAAGGCACTTCTGGATAAAATTGATCTGTCAATAGAATCGGCTATTATCTTTTCTCATCATCCTGCAAATGGAGAAAAAACAATTTACACACTTGGCACAAATATTAGTATTCCTTATAATATAATCCTGGAATTTCAAAAAGGCGCTTTACTAAATATCGATACAAATGTAACCATTGAAATCAATTCACCAGAGAACATCTGTGCCCTTCCAAAACAGCATATCAAGACAGGTAAGGGCAAAATATTTTTTATTCAAGCAGGGATTGTCCATCCGGGATGGTGGGGGACGCCATTGGATGGCTATACAGACAGTTCGTCTTATTGGAAAATGATAATTGACGCCGTACAACCTGAAAGCACCATAGAATTGTTACCGAATGCCTGTTATTATATAAATACATCAGGAGGAGTAACCTTTTCAAAAAAGGTTTATATTAAGGGGCATGAGGCCAGATTTATTTGCGGTCCTTGGATTGAAAATAATCCTGCGATTACTCTTATTGCTCCGGAAAGCATTATTGAAGATTTTGAGGTTGATTGTTCATCAAACCATTTTGACTTCACAGGTGATAATGATTTTCAGGATACTGATGATAATTTTTCCAATAATCTTCGCAGTGCCATTGAAATCAGAGGGGATAATACAATAAGCCGTTATCTCGATATTAAAACGGCTGTTGTCGGTATTTGTTATAAAGGTGTAACGGGGGGTGAAATCCATAACTGTTGTATTACAAATTCCAAAATTAAATCCAATACTTCCGATGCAAATAATTATAATGCGGGCATCAGGATCTGTGATTCCAGAGATATAATAATATATGGAAATTATGTTGATGGATATGGCCAGAACATCATTATCGGCGGATCACACAAAATAGAAAAAATAAAAATCCATTCAAATAAATTATTAAATGCCAGCAATAATGGTATTTACATAAGCTCCGGCACTGAAATGGAAATATGGGATAATGATGTAATATCTTTTGACTGCACAGGGATAAAGGTAAGAGACAGCTATCATAATATTCATCATAACAGGATCTATTGCGATGTTACAGCGGGGTCCATATCCGGTATAAATATTACCGGGAATGGTTATGATGATGGTGATGGTTTTAATGGCAGAGACACAATTGTAAATGCAAACATCATTTCCGGAAGCGCTACTGCTGGGATTATGAGCAGTATTCATGACAACATGAATCTTAAAAATCCCCATATTATCAATAATGTTATTAACTTTGATCCGGCGCCTGTCAAACCGGCTTATGGAATATTTATAAAGGGATTATCCAACGGTTCGATTATATCTGGAAATATGGCAGTTGGCGGGCATTCTTTCGGCCTTTTAATGAATGGGGACTCAGATCATTTCCATGACAATTCATTGATTACTGACAATTGTTTTATTGGCGGGACAAATGATGCCTTTGCGATTGTTAATCTCAGAAATTCATTTATCTCTAATAACCAGGGAAAGAATTGCGGATACAATAGGAGCGGATTAATGCTTTACAATTCCGTTTTCAACAAATGTTTTAATAATGATTTCGGAGACGACCATGTACAGCCTACACAAAAATATGGAATAGAAGAACAAGGATCATCGGATTATAATGAATATATTAACAATTGTGTAACAGGGGTGAACAATGCCGGATATTTCGGACTTGGTGTTCATTCAACAATAATAGATATGGATGATAATTTAACAATACCCCATGTTGATAAAATTTATTGTAATCCTTTTCCTGGTCAGGGGATACTACCGAATTCTATTAGTGTACCTGTAGATTCATCCATTTTTATAAGGCTAAAAGACGGCAAAGATATTGATGAAAACAGCATAATTATGACTGTGAACGGGCTAAAGGTTGATCCATTTTTTAAGCAGATTGATCAACACAACGGAGACTATTGGATCATCCACAATCCGGCAAAAAGTTTTAATTTTGAACAAATAGTGAATATAACGATAAAGGCCTCCAACATTTTTGAATCTATTTTGAGTTCCTGTGAATATAGTTTCAGGGTTGAATCAGAAGCAGAATATATACTTGAGCTGAAAAATACCCCTCCATTTATAATGGATGAATCGGATCAGATTAAATATAAAATTATTGCTGATTCCGGATCAGAAATAAGAGGGGCCAAAATCATCTATGATCCATATGAGCCAGTAAAACCACGCTTTGGCTCTTTCGCTGGATTGCCGGACATATGTAAAGTTAATGCCGTTGCCGTGGGATGTCCCCTTTCACTGGAGCCCCCAACGGTCTTTAATAATCCGGTAACTATCCTTGTTCCTTGTCCGGGAATAAATGATCTGTCAAATGTTAAAATCTTTTTTTACAATCCTGTCATTGGCTGGATGCCAGCTTCAGAGGTTGTCGGATTGATGCTGAACAATTCGATAGTATATAATCCTGAGACAGATCCACCCACAATCGAAATCCGGATCAATTATTCCGGTGTTTTCCAGGCGGGGATTCCTTCCAATCCAAAAGGGCTTTTAAAAATCGAAAACTACAATTCCATTGATGTTGATGAAAATGGAATAGAAACGAATGAAAGGTCAGGCGGCTGCTTTTTTAAGGTATTTGATCGATAACCGTTATTCGAATAAAATAGGTTAGATTCCAACAAATCTTAACTTGATTAGAATGAGCCATGATATGCTTAAATATTTAATGTACTGACATGGAAAAGCCTATTTTGTTTTTTAATAGTATTTTTAATTAAAAATTCACGAAAAGATTATATAATGTGTTTAAACAAAGAGAATATTTTAAGCAAGATATAATGGATACAAAAAAAATTAAGGAATAGTCCGGAGCTTCTATGAGGATATTGTGGTTTGTTAATACACCTTTTCCCGAAGTTGTTTCAAAATTACACCTGAAGGGCGATTACATGGGCACCTGGATGTCGTCTTTGAAACAGGCTTTAATAAAGACACCCGGTTTTCAATCAAATTCCGAGGATCGATTGGGGATAGCTTGCACCCTGCCGAATATCCCCGATCCACAAATATTTCATATGGACAAGGTTAGTTATTTCTGTATCCCAAAATCTAGAATGAGTCAATATACTCAAGACTATAAAAGAGAGATATCTCATTGTATTCATGTTGTAAATATCTTTGATCCGGATATTGTTCATGTGCATGGAACGGAAGAATTTTACGGACTCGTAACTGAAAGGACAGAAAAACCCGTGGTGATTTCTATTCAGGGTATATTAAACGCTATCGTGAGGGTTTATTTTGAAAATATGAGATATAACGAGATTCTTAAGTCGCCCCGAATGATAAGACATTACTTTATAATGTGCAGAAAGGCCAGGACTGAACGAAGGATTTTCAGGGCGAATCATTATTTTATCGGAAGGACCCAATGGGATAAGGCTCAAATGATAAGTCTGGTCAACAGCAAGTGCACTTATTATCAATGTGACGAGGTCATGGATGAGGAATTTTATAAAGATAGCTGGTCTATGGAAAAATCCGAGCCATTCACCATCGCATGTACTTCTTCGCCCTACGCATACAAAGGCATTCATTCCATATTGGAGGCAATGACATATTTAATAAACAGGCTTCCTGATGCCCGGCTGAACATTTACGGATCTTTTCCTCCATTTGCCTATGGAGCCTTTTTGCGAAAAAAAATACAAGAGCTTGGATTAACTGATCATGTTCGTTTCTGCGGTTTCAAAAATTCAAAGGATTTAGCCATGTCATTAAAAAAAGCCAGGGTTTTTGTCATGGCTTCTTATATGGAAAATAGCTCTAACAGCCTGCAGGAAGCCATGCTTCTGGGAGTCCCTTCCGTGGTTTCTTACACAGGAGGCATTCCTTCCATAGCCGAACACGGGAAAAGCTGTCTTATGTTTTCCAGAGGTGACGCGGCAGTCATGGCGGATTGCCTATACAGGATAATCACCGGTGACAATTTGTCCAGGAAGATTTCCGAGGCAAGCAGGATAAAGGCCTATAAAAGAAATAACCCTGAAAAGATCTCCAAGGAATTATTAGAGATATATAAAGATGTGATCATACAAAAGGGGAAGCTGAATTGATCGTACTGGGGATTCATTGCGGACATGATTCCAGCGCCGCCATTATAAAGGATGGCGAAATCCTGGCGGATGCGGCTGAGGAGAGATTTACAAGACTAAAGCATTGTAATCACGTCCCGGTTAAGGCTATGAGCTATTGTCTTTCAGCGGCGGGATTGTCAAATATAAATGAGGTCGATTTCGTGGCCTTTTCCTGGAAAAGGCCCCCCAAAGATCTTCGCGTAGTCCTGGGAATCGATAAAAATTCAAACCTTCGCAACAAGGTAAAGGAATTTTTGGGATTTGGCATCTCTTCTGATCATCTTCAGGTCCCTGTATATTTTCCTGACTTTCGGCTTAAGGACGAAAGAAAACTCGTTACTGTGGAGCATCATCTAGCCCATGCAGCCAGTGCATATTTTACACGAAAAACAAATGACCGGTGTCTGATCTTTACTGTAGACGGGGCAGGGGATGGAGTTTCAACAGCGGTTTGGCTTGGAGAAAAAAATAGTATTGTCCCTCTTGAAAAACTCTACAGGGAGGCCTCCATCGGCTGGGCTTATAGCATAGTAACCGAGGCCCTTCACTGGTGGCATGGTGACGGAGAAGGCAAAACCATGGGATTGGCGCCATATGGAGATCAAACTGTATGTTCAGGAGTACTGGATAAATATTTCCCAAAATTTAAAGGCCGCACCCTGTCAAAGCCGACAAATCTTGGGAATGCTTATTACTGGATCGAAAATAGTTCTACACAGTTTCACTTTGATGAGGCCTATGAGGTGGAAGGTTTGATAAATAAGTACGGAAGAGAGAATATCGCCGCCGAGGCACAGTATAAATTAGAAGAATGCATGAAGGAATATATTTTTGGCTGGGCCCGCAGGCAAAAATGTGAGAAATTGGCCTTTTCGGGAGGGGTATTCCTGAATGTAAAGCTGAACCAGAGGATATGGAATGAAAGAAATGAGCTCATGAAAGAACAGCATATCTTTCCCAATTGCGGTGATTCCGGACTGGCAATAGGAGCCGCCCTTTATGTTTATTATCAACACAGGGAATTTAACGGACATCCTTTTAATAGTCTGTATCTGGGTCCCTCTTTTTCCAATGAAGAGATCGAAGGAATAATTCAGGAAAGAGGGTTGAGCTACCGATATATGGAAAGACCTGAAATAGCCGCAGCTTCATTACTTGCAGGAGATAAGATAATCGGGTGGTTCCAGGGAAGGATGGAGAGCGGACCCAGGGCATTGGGAAACCGGTCTATTCTGATGAGCCCCCTTAACGCAAAGAATAAAGATATCATCAATCAACGGGTTAAATTCAGGGAGGGGTTCCGGCCCTTTTGTCCATCTCTTCTCTGGGAGAAGGCCGGCGATTATCTCTCTGATTGGAGGGATGAATATTTTATGATCACCTCTTTTGACATCACCCCTGAAAAGAGGGAAAAGGTCCCCGCTGTGGTTCATGTGGACGGCACACTCCGGCCACAACTGGTTCGCAGGGAGACCAATCCTTTATACTGGTCCCTTATAAATGAATTCGGCAGGCTTACAGGTGAATCTATAATTTTGAACACATCTTTTAATATTAAAGGGGAGCCGATCATCCATCATCCGCGGGAGGCAATCCGTTGTTTTTTCGATACCGGACTGGATGCGCTCTTTTTGGGAAATTTTTTACTTGAAAAGTAAATGATTTTCTGAGGGGGGGAAATGAGGAAACTAAAAGTTCTATTCCTGACAGAAGGCAAGGATATCCCCTCTACCCGTTTTTCTGTTTCCTCGTTTGTACCCTATCTCGAACAACAGGGAATTTCCTGTTCCGTATCCCATCGCAAACCTCAAAAATACTCCTCGGTTAAACTCCCCTTTTTAAATTATAAAATTATCCGGATACTGTACTATTGTCTGCTGATTTATCCGTTCTCCCTTATTTTGCGTTTTTATGATTTGTGGAAAGCGAGATTTTATGATATTACCTTTGTTCAACGTGACCTTGACGAAAATCATACAAGCGCATGGCTGGAAGGATTATTTAGAAGATATTCCAGATGTTTTTCAGCACCAAAGGTTCAAAGGGGACCGGTCTGGGGCTTGCAATCACCAACAAAATCATAAACGAACTCGGCGGTGAAATAAACTTGGAATCCGAGGTGGGTAAGGGAGCAAAATTTACTAT
>JBLIRS010000083.1:0-11386 GCA_049472415.1 bacterium
GGTAAAGATAGCCAGGCTGAGGTCTACTACAAATGAATCCCTTTCGAATTTCTGCGCCAGGTTAGGATCATTTTCTCCGAAGAGATTGGGGTCCGCGCCCATTTCGACTGTCCAGTACCTCACGACGGGATCATTAGGATCGTTGGGGTCTTCCACAAGAAGGAAATTATCAGGATTGAGCATAAGGTCGGTGATCTGTTTAATTTCACTTGCCTGTCCGTTTTTATCATAGACCGATATCCCTTCCCCCTGAGAATCCGCAATAAACAGAAACCTGTATGGCTCGAATATTTGGTTATACAAAGGGCCCATTTCGAAAAGATCCGGAGACTCGAGAAACTTCCCACCTGTCTTAGCCCTGAATATGATATTGTCCAAACGGAATTTCCAGCCTCTTATTTCAATTGAGTTCGCCCTGGCTATATACCAATCTGATTTGCCGGCATCCTCAATATTATTAAATACAGCCACGGCGGCCTTTACCGCTTTAGCCAAATCAACATGCACAGTATGCCATGAACCATCGAGGAAACTCCGATTGATAGTAGCAGTGACCTCTAATTGCCCTGAAGGATTAAAACCGGTAACAGCGGCCCTTATGTCAAATATGCACTCATTACCCTTTAAAGATCCTATGGAAGTTCCGCAAGGTCGCTCCAGAGGCCCTATCTTGATGGTGACTGTAATAGTCCTTTCACCGCTTGCATCTTCTCCAATAACATCGAGTAAAAGGAGATCCCATGCCTCATTGTCATGAAGGGACCTGAAAAGAAGGCTTAAAACCGGATTTGTATCCATACTTATGCCTGACTCGCCATGAGGTTTATTAACACCCAGGGGTGTAAAAAGGTTATTTGATATCTTTTGCATTGAATCGGGTGTGTAAACCAAAAAACTAGAATGAGGCCTATAAGCATCAAGCACAAGACTGCTTATTTGTGAATCCATCGAGATCTTGGTAAAAGCGCCCCCATAAACATCCGATCCTGTCCACCCTTGATTGTAAGGGCTGTCCGAATACTCAAAGTCATCAACAAGTATATCGCCTTTTTTTAAAGTGGCGGGGCGAGAGTAGTTTTGTAGGTCTCGTAGATATTCTGGCGGCCAAAAGTCCGGATAGTAAAAATTTAACTGTGCTATGGCAATTGATCTGAGTATGGCCAACAAAACAAGGAGAGTCAGAAATACTGTCAAACCTTTTAATGAAGACTTCATGATTTGCTCCTTAATTTAAGTATATTAAAATATTGAGAGCAATCTATCTATTAGATTAACAGAAAATCTAAAATTTTGCAAAATGATGTGTCAGTATTTCAAGAGCCGACCCAGTTGACTTGTAAGAGAGGCGTGCATTTTTAAACAACCAGAATGTTAAAAATAATCAAATAAAGATGAATACGACAATCTTTAATGTGAAAAGGAAAACAGAAACTTTACAATTAGTTTAGACGCTCACCAGATTTTTGTATTACGTTTTTAAATTAAGAAAGCACAATACTTAATTAATCATGAAAAAATCAGGCATTACTGCGAGACTACCATAGCCTCCATCCTTGGCTTTTTAAGTGAATGAATATGTTTGTTGTATTGTCCGGCATAATCCCCTTGTTTGGCTAAGAGTTCTTCGTGGCTTCCCTGCTCCGAGATCATTCCATCTTTTAAATATATGATCTTGTCGCAGGTTGTCACGGAGTCCAAATTGTGAGCGATGATGAATACGATTTTTTGCTTTGATATATCATCAATGGCATCGGCTATCTTTTTTGCCGAGATGTTGTCCACATTGGAGGTGGCCTCATCCAGGATAAGGATATCCGCATCTTTGATCAGTGCCCGCGCAATTGCAATTCTCTGTTTCTGCCCCACTGAGAGACTGTTCCCGCGCTCGCCCACCAGGGTTCTTTCCTTATCCTTCATTTTTTCGATGAATTCCCAGGCGTTGGCCCTGATTAATGCATCCTTTACCTCCTCTTCGGTAGCTCGATGCTTTCCGAAGGCTACGTTGGCATAGATAGAGTCGTTGAATAAAAAGGGTTCCTGCGGCACCACAGCTACATTTTTTATCAAGGTTTTATTTTGTCTGGCACTTACCGGATAATCATTGATACTCATCGTTCCGGCGAACTGATACAAACCGGAAACCACCCTGGCAAGACTGGTTTTCCCGGAGCCCGATGCCCCGACAATGCCTATTTTTTCTCCTCTGCCGGCATTTAGGGTAACATTCTTAAGCACAGGTTTGAGTCCATTGTAAGAGAACATTAAGTGATCAACATTTAATGAATCCACAGGTCTGAAGTCTATTCCCTCCGCTTCCGGCTCTTCCGGCAAATGCAGAATTTCTCCGACACGTAAGAGGGCGACCTTCAATTTTTGTATTTCGATATTGAATCCTATCAGACTGGATGCCGGGCTGACCACATTGCTCAACAGGCTTATAAAGGTGACAAGCATACCGATGCTGAATGTCCCCGCGATGATCTTATATCCACCGTATCCGAGTATACTCAACGGAAGAATGGCGCCGATAAATCCCAGTATGGCGCTGTTTAGGCTTTCCAGTTTCTTTAAGACTATGAAATCTCTTAAGGTCTTTATGATTTCCCTCAGATAGCGCCTGGTATTGAAGGCCTCCCTGCCGAAAGACTTGCATAGTTCAACCATATCGAGATTTTCCTGCAGGGATTTACTGTTTACGGCAACACGTTCGAAAACAGTCTCCGATTGCCTCTTGATCTTTTTCCCGAAGTAATAAACGGTATACAAGAAGAAAGGGAGAACAGCTATTGTGATGCACGCCAGTTCCCAACTGATATAAAAGATGGCACTCAAGCAGACTATGAAGACAAAAAACTGTTTTACCATTTGGATAAGCTTCTCCCCGAACAAAGCAGCAAGGCGGGGAGGATCATCCTTGATCCTGGACATCAGGTAACCGGTATTGCAGGATTTCGTTATGAATAATGGAAGACGGTTGACCTTTTGAAAAAGGGCCTTCCGGATATCTATGATCATCTTGTTGTTGATCTTAAAAAAAAGGACCTCCTGAAAGTAGTTTATAGTAGAGGCGATAATATTCACTCCCAACAGAATGCCGATAGCTGTCAAAAGCATCCTGACATCCTTTTGGGGTAATACTATATCGATGATTTTTCCCATTATAAAGGGAAGGGGTAGTAGTAAAAGGGCACCGAGGAACATAAGCACTGCGCCCAGAAAAATGAGCCGCCTGTATTTTTTTACCTCTGTTTTCACCACCTGCAGGGCCTTTTCTATTGGAGGGGACCCTCCAAGGCGCTTCAGTAAAAAAGAGAATAAGTCTTTATGGGGATATTGGGTTTTCATGGATTCATTCTCCTTCTTCAGGCCCTTGTCCGGCCCCGTTGAAGATTAAGGACAATCTTGTTTGGTCAATTCCGTTCTCCTTCATTACAGGGTAAATATTGTTGGCAATGACCTGTTTGCCGTTGGTCAAACAGTCATTTTGCAGCTCACAACCGGAGCAGTCAGGGCATTTTGGAAGCTTGATGTATTTAAAGATCTCATTTGGGTTAGACATGTCCTGCACAACTGTTTCGACCAGTTTCTGACTGAATCCTTTCCTGAAGATCTTCTGCGCGATCTTTTCTTTATCGATCCCTTTTATTTTCAGGTCGAGGTATTGATCAACGATCTTATAATACTCCTTTTCCTCTTTCTGCTCTTTTAGGAATGCCTTGAAGTTCAACCTGGCTTTATCCGGGGCTCCCAGCCTATACCATATCAGTGTCAAAAGAAAGGAGACTTCAAGATTTTTCCAGGGAGACATGGGTTTCAGATCTACGTTAAAAAGCTCATTAAACTTGATTTGACCTGCCAGTTTATCCAGGGTGTTGGCGATCTGCTGCAGTTCATCATCGTTACAGTTTTTAAGATTGAAGACCATGGGCTCTATTTTGTCCAGTTCAATGACACTAAAGGTATCGCTATTATTCTGGATAGGTGTTTTTTTGACCCCCATTACGGATACCTTTGGGATATAAACGAAAACCGATGGAAAGCCCATGAAAGAGACATCCCTTATATATACGTTGTATCCCATTTTATGGAAATTTGTTATGAGTGTTTTTACCTCAATGTCATAGGATTTTTTTGTGCCGAATATTGAAGGATCAAAAGGGTAATCGAATTTATCTTCATCTTCAAAAAGGCTTTTAGGGAATATCCCGCTGCCGTCATGGGTGAAACTCGCAAAAACCGAATATCTTTTATAAAGTGACACTGGATCATCATTCTTGAAATAATCCGCCACATCCCTGGGGATATCAAGAAGGCCTTCATCGAAAACCTTATCATTCATCCTGCCCTGATAAATTTCGGTAAGGCAGCGGCTGAGAGCCACCTGGAATGAAGTGTCGCATCCCACGTTAAGTTTATATTTTTTTGATTCAGGATGCTCGATAATGATCCCTGCCGCGGGGAGCCTTCTGTTGGCGGAAAAATCCTTTATTGTGACTTTGTACTTCCCGCTCTTTCTGATGTTTTCTATGATCTTGAATTCCTCTTCGAACTGTTTAAGAAATTCATCAGGAATGGTTGGAGGGGTCAACTGGTTATAAAATATCTCAGCGGCTCCCCATCGTTCCATAATCTCGCAAATGGCCTGAAAGATTGCCTCTGTATTGGTGTTTCCGGCAGCCATGCCTGTAGATCCTACAGCCAGCAAAAGGAGATTGAGGGGAAGAAATATTTTTCTGTCATTTTTTGTATCGTAAAAAGGCAAGGAAACAACGCCGGGGACATTGTTCACCTCCAAACGGTTGAAATATGATTCGATAAACCTTATCTTATCCCTGCCGCTGCGGTGGATTATGTCCGAAACGATCTCATCGGGAAGTTGAAGGAATTCTTCCTTGGATATATATCTCTCATCCGGGGCATAGAAAAAATCGTGTTTTTCTTTGATTCCTTTCATCATTGTGCGCGAAAAATTGGCATAAAGCCCGTTTTGCATCCTTTCGATAAACTCCGCATATCCGCTGGCAAAGCAATATTCTTTGTCCCGACCCTTCCCGTTTGTCCCGAATCCCCCTTTTGTTTCATCCAGTTCCAATCTTACGGAATGAATCTGGGGATAGGGATTGGCGTGAAAAACCACTTGGGGAGCCAGATCCACTGTATTCAATATATTCCTGATTTTCTCTATTGTCTCGCACGCGTTAGTTTCTTTGTATGGTCTTTTTAGTGTTAGAAACATCTTTTCCTATCTCCTTTCCTTTCCTCTTGTCCTTTATTTTTATTTTGGCTTCTAAAGGAATAGGATGGGTATGCCTTTTGGGCATACCCATCCCAACTTCCTGGCATTACAGAACAGCTCTTCCGATTTCCCCGTATTCCTGGGGTGTAACACAAAGTACGTTATTGCCCGTACCAGTGCCAAAGCCAACATTGAATCCGGAGCCGTAACCAATTCTGTTACAGAAATCAAAACTATTCCCACACCAGTTTCCGTCATCATAGTAATATGTGGCATATGCGGGTTGAGATACGTACAAGTATTGCATAGTATTTCCCTCCCTTCTTAAGGTAGTGATTAGATGATAAAAATATCAACAAAAGATATCAGATCTGTGTTAAATGGTACTGTCCCCAGGGATTAGTCTTTATGATAATTTATAGAGCAAAGGACATACCAAAAATAAAAAAAGTCATAAGATTATGAAAATAAAGCTTTTGCAGATTTTATGGTTATTGATTTGAAATTAATGAGATGTGATTTTGTTAAAAAACGACTAACAGAATAAAAAGATATTTTTTTGATTTTAGGGTATGTCAATAAAATACAGGATAATATCTTATTGTTAGACAAAAAGAGACATTAGTGGAATACAAACATTTTTGCAATTCATTATTAGAAATTTATTATTGGAAATGTTATTTAGAATTTATTAATTTGTACGAAAAGTGTCGACCTTAAGGGAAATCGACTCCCCTTTTTCTACTGTCAAAACATAATAAACATTTGAAGGCTTTTCAATTGGGTCTGAGGAATCAGAACCCCATCCGACAATCGATCCTCTCAGGTTATAATATTTGATACCCTTGTGTTTTTCTCCAAATACCCCGGTGGCGTCATGATAGACATTAGAACCGGGATCGTTTTTGGAATCCTCCCACCAGCTATGCGCGCCTGGGTGATGATGACCGTTAAATACAGCCAGCACATTATCGTCGGCTTCAAGAATATCTCTAACATCTAAGAAATTTCTGCACATATAATAATTATTCCCCATGAATTCCGGATATAAAAAAGGATGAATAAATACTATAACGGGCATGTTTTCCCCATCTCTATTGTCCGTCAGCACATCTTTAAGCCATTCAAGCTGATCCCTGGGGACAAATCCCGTTCCGTTTATCCCTGTGGTATACATCAAATAGTTGTCTCTTAGGGCATTATTGCCGGAAGAATCTAATGCTATTCCCAAAACTTCACCAAATTTAAATGCATAATACCTGCTTACAGGGTTGCCAATAGCATCGGTATAAAGTTTCCCCCCAAGGCTTATTATGGTTTCGGGAGTGCCATTGGTAATGTGACGGAACCATTCATCAGCAGTGGCAAAATCATAATCATACATATCCCAGTTGCCAATAACGTGATAATACGGCATGATAAGTTCTGAGTAAATAGATTCTGCCTCGAATAATATTGCCTCTCCATGGGCCCCGTCATCATGCGTGTTGGTGTTGCCTTGTTCTTCAGAATTTCCTGAATGGATATCTATGAAGTCGCCCAGTTCGATAACTGCATCAATGCCCAATGAATTCATCTTGTTGACAAAATCGGCCAGGTCATCAGCGGCTTCACTGTAAAAACGGGGACCACTTAATGAAAATTGGGAACGCCTGTCAGTCGAATCTTTGTCGGCATAATGTATATCAGTTATTATCCCTATGGTTCCGATGATTTCACCAGGCTTTTGCGGCAGGCTTGTCGTCTGACTGGCAGGTTTCTTTTGACCGTAAAAATCTCCCGGATAATAACTGTATGAAAACTTTTCGCTGGGGAAAACATATGACATAAATCCCGTAGTTGGCATATATGATCCAACATAAGAAGTATTAAAATTTGTGCTATTTGGAAATTGTGTAAACGAAGTCTGATAGTTGAATAAGCTAAGTGAATTCTTATATGAGAAAGTGAGACTGTCAAAATGAGAGGGGGGAACAGTTCCAGATGTTCGGTTTGGCAGAAACTGAAAAGAATAATTATTAATGCCGGCCTGTGAAAAAGGTATGGAATAGTCGCTTTCCAACTTAAAATCAGAAATTAATGAGGACCGTATGGGATCGAAGGCATAATTTGTATTTGTATAAGTTGTATAAGAAAAAGAGGGCGGTTGATATGGAAAGCCCAATGTTCTAAACGATCCCGAAAGATTTATCGGTGGATATGGGGTTTGAGTATTACCGATCGTAGTTAATGAAGATGTCAATAAAAATATTAAAGATATAATAATGGAAAGAATAATAGACAGATGGGTCCATTTATAACATAATAGATTATTTGGTATAAGTTTTAACATGACGCATCAGGATTTATTATTAAGGCTTTAAAATAGAGTTAGTCCCTATATCTAATTTTTTTCATCCGTCTTAATTTTTTTTCATCTGTCTTAATAGACGCAAAAATTTTTGATTTTTCCCTTCGGTTTGTTTATAAAAAATCTCGCCTTTTTTTGACTAAGCGTCAAATGTTTCTTGCATCCCGATATCAAATAAAACAATTACAAAATACTATCTATTATAATAATAGCTTTTAAAATTATATTTGACAATAATGAAAACTACTATATTCCGTATAGTGATTTTTACTATATGCCTTCGATTTAAGGAATAAAAAGGGTCTCGGGCGGCAATCTCTTCTCATTTAAAGATCAGGAATAACAAAAGGGCCTTAAGAAAGCCTGTTAGCTTTCAAAGGCCCCTAAAAATATTATTACGGTATTTTGGGAGAAAACTTTGGGTTGATTTGCTATTATCATCAATGTTAATAAGCGGGTGGAGTAGAAATCGAAAGAGACATATTGGAATAACTGTTTATTCCGGAGTAATCATATAAACCAACTCCCGGAATCGGTAATGCGCAATATCCGGTATAGGTTATACCATTAGGACAAATATTGTTAGTATATTCTAAAACCCATTCCTTTTTACAATTGCAGGTCTTGGTTGTCGGGATTAAATAACCACAACCGACATTGCAGGTGCTGTATGTATAGCCGCCAATAATTCCGCAGCTACTATATGGACTGCTTCCGCAGGTGAGTAATGTGGTATTGCCGCCTCCGCCACATAAGATGCTGTTGCTGCAGGTACTTGATGTGGGAATCTCAGGACTGATACAAACTCCAAAAGTATAGCTTCCGCTGATACAACTGCCAAACAGGCTGTTTCCACATGTTGTCGAAGTGGAACAAATGCCGAAAGTATAGCTTCCGCCCAACAGCCCGGATCCGGATCTTTGTCCGCTTCCTGATCCGCATTGAGAGAAAGTGGCGCCACAGTCCCACGCACAGGTGGAGGCAGTCTCTGCACATCCGCCGCTACAGGTCGTTATGGTTTCCCGTAAATCACTTGGGAAATAAGAGTTTAGTACTTGACCTGCTCCTGTACCAACGCCACCCCAATTATATTGAAAAGCTTGTGCATTCGCCCTTGGGATAATAGTTGGTTCTTGTACAAAGTAAAAATTAATAATGAATAAGAACCCTATTAAACATATGACACCGAATAAAACCCAAAAATACCTTTTTTTAAAACGTTTCATAATTCACCTCCTTTCTATGCCTTTTATTATCCTGAGTATTTAATCTACCCTTCTTATTTAATAGACGTAAGGAATCTTGTTTTTACCTATCGTATGTTATGTAAATTAATTTCTTAAATATTTTTTTGTAGAAATTCCCCAGGAATAAACCAAGTTATCTCTCGTTTTTTATCCATTTAATGGCTTGACGGAGTAAATCCTCCCCGGAATTTAAATTCAATTTATCCTTGATATGCATACGATAAGCTTCAACTGTTCTTGTACTTATATTCAGCTTCTCTGCAATTCGTCTGGTCTTGTAGCCCTGGCCTATTAATCGAAAAACCTCCAGCTCACGGTTGCTGAGAAGCTGCATGGGAAAAGAATGACCATTGGATTTATTATATACGGCCTTATACATGATATTTGCTGATATCTTTTCACTAACGAAAATCTCTTTAAGCAGGACACATCGGATTGCGTTTATTATGTTTTTTAATGCCTCATGCTTCATGAGATAACCAATGGCGCCTGCTTTAAGGACCCGTTCCGCATAAAAAGATTCATCCAGCATGGAAAAAACCAGTATGGGAAAATTGGGACACCTCAGCTTTATCGTTTCGATAAGTTCGATACCGCCTACACCTTTAATAGAAATATCAACAATAGCCATATCAGGTTTCAATACCTTAATAAGCTCCAGGGCTTCATGGGCATTTTCTGCTTCACCGCAGACCTTTAGACCTTTGCTGTTGTTGATAAGTTGAATAAGACCCAGACGAACAATCGGCTGAAAATCGACAATGAGAATACTGCTTTCATCGTTTTCTGATTCATGTCCATTGGTAAAAGACATATTTTGCTCCTTTTTAAAGAACTAAAACATGAAATGGGATGAAAGTATTTACTTATAAACTTAAATAATCTATAAAATAGGCGGAAATATTTATTAATGATTACGGTTATGAATGGCATTCCGGATCCTGAATATTAACGGTTTTTATCTTCCGTTGACGGTGAAGGATCACATATAATTATGCGGAACTTATTGATTAATTTCTAAAAGTCCTTATTAAACTTTATACCTCCCATCATCCAGAATCCGGGAGCAGGTGAAAAACCTGCATCATTATAATTTTCATCGAATATGTTCGTGGCCTCCAGAAAAAATTCGTATCCCGACCATCCATATGTTAGCCGCGTATCAACAATGAAATGCCCGTCCCCGGTCATTCGTCTTTCATAACGGGCCTTAACCGTTTGATTAAGATTCCCGGACCAGTCCACGACGACGGAGCCATGGATCTGGTTTTTCAGGCAATCCAGGACATATTTTGACTCAAGCCCATACATATCAATGTCCGGGTCCAGGTATGTGTAAGAAATTTCCAAGGTCTTGACGAATGTGTTATGCCAATATACACCCGGATCAAAATATCCGCTCACTTCAAATCCTCTGGTTTTGGTTTCCGAAATGTTACGGGCCTTCCAGGGGGCAGGATTCGAGGGGTCCTGAGAATGTGCGCGGGACCAGTCAATCAAATCCTTTGAATCACGTAAAAATAAGCTGAAATCGGTATGAAATGCCTCCCTGTGCCAGCGAATCCCGGTTTCATAGGTCAATGATTTTTCCGGCCTCAGATCGGGGTTGCCCTGGTTTGCCGGGTCATTATAATATAATTCGGTATACGTGGGAACCCGGAAAGACCTCGCGAAAGATACAAACCAATTCAATCTGTCCGCCAGCAGCACATTTAAACCGGCATTAGGCCAGTATTCCCAATCCCGGTCGCTGTATTTCATTGCTGAAGAACCCAGACCGATGGTCAACCGTTTAAAAGGCTTGCATGAATGTTCCAAAAAGACACCGTTCCTCTGACGGTCGTGATCACCCAGATTGGAGCTTTCAATCGCCTCGTGAACGATCTCGAATCCAAGGGCCGTTGTCCCCAATCCGGACTTAAACCGGGAATTAAATTCTGTCCCAAGGGTGTCTTTCCTGTGCGTGTTACTGGACCAATTGTCTTTTATCTCGATTCTGAAATCGTCATTATGTCGCCGCCAAAAGAGTTTTGGCATAATCTCGAAACCCGAAACCTGTAAATGGGCGCTGCAATAAGTTAACAGGGTATCTGTTGATTCCCGCTCATTGGGATAATCACCACTATAAAAGCCATAGGCCCCGAAGTCTTTATCTGTATATCCGACACCGATTCGAAACCTTTGTTTCTCAACTTTGATTAATCCCCTGTAAAATAACGTATTGATGTCGAAATCGGTTTTTCCCTTCAGATGGCCCTCTGATGAAGCCCTTGAGAGTGAAAGATGGTTGGATAGATCACCGGTTTTTAACGCACCATAAGCACCAATACCATAATAATCATGCTGCCCGTACTTTACATGACCGGCCGCGGCATTATCCTCTGCTTCACGTGTAATAATATTAACGACGCCTGCCATGGCATTGTGACTGTATATTCTGGCCCCAGGTCCTTTTATGATTTCGATTCGCTCGACATCTTCCAGGTTAACCGGCAAATCAAGATTGTGGTGCCCGGTTTGGGGATCGCTCATATTTATGCCTTCCACTAAAAC
>JBLIRS010000084.1:0-11338 GCA_049472415.1 bacterium
CTGCAACTTTGAGGCAGCGGGACAAATGTTCCGCTTGGATGATATCATCCTGAGGGTTGCCGAAGAATTGCTCTGCGGGCCCTATTTGTTCAAGATAGGCCCCCGCTATGCCCAGATATTTGAACCTTACAGATATCTATTCTTTGCCGATTACCGCGACAAATGCAGGGGGCCGTCACTGCTCAATGTAACAGACCTTCTGCTGGTTGATAAAAATGGCGCCCTGCCGGGAGAAACCGGGTATGCCATGCCCGTATTCCCCAGCATGGGATTAGAGACTGACCCGAATGCAATTAAGGCCTATTGGATTGATCAGGGTGTGGATCCAAAGGCCTTTGACCCGAACAGGCCAGAATCCCTGGAGCCTGTTGAATCCATCTCGGAGGTTGTGGGTTACTCATGGTTTCCAAATACCCTGACGATATTCAAGGACCCCAATTGGCGACTCGACATGAATGCGGACCCTGGTGAAGAGATACAGAACCCTGCATATCATCCCCTTGCGAGCAACCAGACCTTTCTTTGGAATGGGACCGTTGGCGGAGTAGGAGCGAGCGGTGTCCAATACCTCGGGATTCAACCCCTGCCCATCAATCCCTTTGACGGGATGCCAACCTATATTCCCGTATATGGCCCCATGAAGGTCATGGCTACAGTCAACGCATATGGCAAGCCTTTCTTTGAGCCAAATGTTGTGGCTGCATTAGAGGCCGCTCTTTACAACGCGGGTTTCTCACATTGGCCGGGTATTGCCTATCTGGATTTCACGCCTTATGTATTTGAGGACATTATTCTCTCGATCGAGGTATCCAATGGCAGGACTTCAGATATGGAGACTTTTCCCATTTCAGTCGTCAACTATCCAGTCGAAAATTATCCCCCTCACATAGAGGATGTGGATAGTCCCATGTTCATGACGGGTAAAACCGGGACCTATGCCCTCAGTGTAATTGATCCCGACTGTACCATATTCTCCCTGTCCTCCGCACCCGCAACCACACACACACCGATGATCTTCGGTACCTTCAGAGAGGATATGAGCGGCATTAAATGGAGCTTGACACAGCACAATAACAGTGTGATAGCTTATCAGTACGGCCCCTGGATAGACAGCATTCTCGACCCATGTACCGGTATGATAAGCTTCACGCCGAAGTTTGAAGGCCATATCCATCTTAATGTTGTGGCAACAGATCCATTGGGAGCCTCCGCAATGACCATGTTTATGATAATGGCACATACTCAGGGGACATGGCTTAATCATCCTCCACATATTATGATGGATTGGGAGCATCCTCAGGTCATGCTGGCCGGGGAAGAGCTGATCCTGACAGAGCCTGATTTGCGTGTTATGGACCCTGACGGAGATGAGATCTATTTCTCGTGCAATATTGGTTCCTGCGGGAGGACGGCTTCAGGCAAGATTATGTGGACCTTTACAACAAACTTCCCGGGGAGCTACCTGGCTGAAATCGTATTTTTCGACATAAGGGGCGGCTATTCAATAGTAACCATAGACATTATAGTCAAACCGTGGTGGAGTTTTTAACTATATCTTTTAATATATACGAAAAGGGGGCAACGGTTAATCCGTTGCCCCCCTTTTTGATTGCTTTTTATAAAAAATTTACTATGGCTACTATAGGTTCATACAATTTTTATTTTCATAACCCTATCTCAATTCAAACCTTATTGTCCCTGAGACACGGGGTATAAACGGATAATGGTGACACAGATATCCCGAAAGAGAAGCAGATTCCACCCACCTTAAAAAAATTAATGAACTGCCCCAGGTTGGTATAAGATGTATTCCCTCCCCTGAATTAAGATCTCCTCCAACACTGGCGATTAATGAAGTTTCATCTCCATCAAGATCACAGTCGAACAGGTCTGTGGGAGGGCAGTTGCATCCCATACCTCCGATTCCGCAATTTTCTGAAGTATCAAAATCCCAGAACACATCCTTAGAACTCGCATCCTCCATTTTCAGAACCATTGTTCTCCATGCATAATTCCCTGACGTGAATAATATGGTCATGCGAAGGGAAATAATATCGTTTGTTCCTCCACAAACCTCTATATTATTATAACCTTTAAAGTCTAACACAGTTGAAAATAATCCTATCTCATTACCATTAAAATTAATAACACTGCCCATGAACCTTGCCCCAACCCTTGTTTCTTCATCTATATTATTTCCTTTAGCAATCTCAAAGCCTTTTAAAGTAAATTCTACATAATTATCCTGTCCCCAGGCTGGCTGTAGCGCAAAAAATAAGACACAAAAAATCAACATTACAAAACATAATTTCTTCATGACTGATGCACCCCTTAAATCAAATATTTGTAATTGCCTTATAGTATATATTTTTTATGGATTTAACGACGGTTAGCTCCCAATAGGATATTCTGCATCCCATTAGGAGCAATATGAGCAGTATTTGAGTTGCTTCTTCATGAAGGATCTCTTGAGCAGGGATAATTAAAATCAAATCAAGTCGCTAAAATGAAATTTATCTAATCTTAAATTATAACTTAAATAATGCCACGGTTTTAATTTTAAGATCAAAAAGTTGCAGTGGTATATTAATATTTTCACAATATCTCTCCCTAAAGTCAAGCATCATATTTTTTAGTCAAAGTATAGGTTTATAACTTCCGAAAAGAAGATATATGCCTAAAAATCTATTTTAATTTAATAATTTGTTTTCAAAAAGAAAAAAATAAGCTTACTTATTCAATGTTAACCCATTTAAAACCAATAAAATCTTCTTAAGGAGAAAATCATTGTGCCACAGGATCTTTTAGGTTTTCAAGGAAGCAGAAACAGGCTGTACTTCGATGCATTGATGAAAAAATGCGATATAAATCTTGAAAAAATGGATCGGGAGCTTCCCCCGCCAACGGAAAATTTGGATAAATCTCTTGAATTAAAAGGGATTAGCCGCCGTGATTTTTTAAAATGGTCATCCATCATGACTACTGCATTGATGCTTCCTCCTGTCTTTAGGAAAAGAGTAGCCAGTGCGGCAGAGATGCTTAACCGTATCCCTGTCGTTTGGCTTAATTTTATGGAATGTACAGGATGCACGGAAGCGGTATTGCGAAGTACGTATCCTGATATTGATGAACTCATCTTAGAAATACTTTCCATTGAATATCACGAGACATTGCTCGCAGCATCCGGTTATCAGGCAGAAGAATGTTTTAGAGAGGCATTGGAAAAATTTCCCGGTCAATTTGTTTGTGTAATAGAAGGGGCTCTTCCCACGGGTCTGGGCGGAAGATATCTCACTATAGGTGCTGAAGGCAAAACAGGGCTTGAAATTGCCATGGAGGCTACTTCAAAGGCTGCAATGACCATATGTATAGGCTCATGCTCCTCATTTGGAAACCTTCAGGCAGCGTATCCTAATCCAACCAAAGCCAAAGGCATTGGAGATGCCCTGGGGATCAGCACGGTAAATATTTCAGGTTGCCCTCCCAATGGGGCGAATTTTGTCGGTACCCTGCTTCATTACATACTTTTTGGAGGTCTCCCGCCACTTGACAGGCTTGGACGGCCTCTTTGGGCCTATGGTAAGAGGATCCATGATTTTTGTGAACGAAGGCCCCATTATGATGCCGGTGAATTCGTGGAAGAATGGGGAGATGAAAACGCAAAAAAAGGATGGTGTTTATACAAGGTTGGTTGTAAAGGGCCTTACACATACGCGAATTGCAGTAAGATCCGTTTCAACCAGGGCATATCATGGCCCGTAATGGCTGGTCATGGCTGTATAGGTTGCACGGAACCGGATTTTTGGGACAAAATGGCCCCCCTTGAACAGCCAATTCATGAAGACAACATCCTGCCTCCGTTCGGGGGTGTGGAAACAACCGCAGACAAAATTGGTGTTGGTCTGGCAGCAACAACAGCAGCGGGTATCGGAATGCATGCCATAGGCACTGTCATAAGAAGGAAAAATGGCAAAGACACAGACACAACAATCGACAAGGAATAATGAAATGAGAATGATGCCTGCCATGACAACAATAACTAATTATATAAAAGGTTAAAAGGGAATATAAGGGGAATATCATGTCACAGAAAATTATTATCGATCCTATTACCAGAATAGAAGGGCATCTCCGGATCGAGGTGGAGGTTAACAGCAATAATGAAGTTACCGATGCCTGGAGTTCCGCCACCATGTGGAGAGGGATTGAGCTTATTCTGAAGGGAAGAGATCCAAGGGATGCAGGTCTTATTACCCAGAGGTTCTGTGGAGTATGTACATATTCACACTATGAAGCAGCTACCTTAGCCGTAGAAAATGCCATAGGTGTTATTCCGCCTAAAAATGCAAGAATAATCAGAAATCTGATCAAAGGGTCTCAATACCTTCATGACAAATTAGTACATTTTTATCATCTCCATGGTCTTGATTGGGTGGATATTTTGAGTGCCCTATCGGCAGACCCTAAAAAAGCGGTTGGACTTGCCCGCAGCATTAATGACGATCCTTATAACTGTTCAGTGAGCCATTATAAATCCGTTCAAAAACGCCTGGATGCGTTTGTCCGGTCGGGACGCCTGGGACCATTTGCCCATGCGTATTGGGGTAATCCCTCCTTCAAGTTCCCCCCTGAGGCAAATCTGATAATAGCATCCCATTATCTTGACGCCCTGGCAGTGCAGAGGGTGGCCGCACAAATGATGGCCATATTCGGAGGGAAAAATCCACATCCCCAAACCCTTGTGGTTGGTGGTGTGACCTGTGTAATGGATGCCCTTGACGCACATAGAATTGGTCAGTACCTCTATAGATTAAATGAGGTAAAAAGGTTCTATGAAACGGCCTATTTACCTGATGTTTTGCTTGCTGCCCGGTATTACAAGGATGAAGGGGCAGCAGGGATTGGAGCAGGTACTAAGAACTATATTGCCTATGGTGGATTCCCCCTGGATGATAACTGGTATGAAACCTTATTGCCCAGAGGCATTGTCATGGATGGTGATTTAAGTAAGGCATACGATATCGATGAGGAACTGATTACCGAGAACGTAACCCATTCCTGGTATGAAGGAGATTCTGATTTACATCCGTATCAGGGTGAAACCAGACCTGATTATACCGGTTTTGATTCCAACGGTCACCTCCGGGGTGACGAAAAATATAGCTGGGCAAAGGCGCCGCGATATGATAAAAAACCCATGGAGGTGGGGCCTTTAGCCCGAATGATTGTTGGATATGCCAAGAATGACAAAAATGTTACGGATCTGGTTGATAAATTTCTCAATCTTGCCGGTATTGAAGCCAATGTCTTGTTCTCTACACTGGGAAGAACTGCAGCGCGATGTATTGAGGGTATACTTATAGCCAATAATATCTATAGCTGGGTAAATGAAATGGTAACCACCATTAAGAGTGGTGATCAAAGGACATGGGAAAGATGCGACATCCCTGACACTGCAGAAGGAAGGGGGATGACCGCGGTACCACGGGGCGCCCTTGGCCATTGGGTGAGAATCGAAAATAAAAAGATCGCCAATTATCAGGCCATTGTTCCTTCTACCTGGAACGCCTCCCCAAGGGATGATGAGGACAAGAGAGGACCATATGAGGAATCATTGATAGGGATAAAACTTGCCGATATTGATCAACCATTGGAGGTCATCCGGACAATCCACTCATTTGATCCGTGCCTGGCATGCGCTGTCCATATCATTGATCCCAGGACGAATGAAATCAAAAGGTTTAAAATTCAGTAAAAGGGGGAGGACTAATGACGAAAGAGAATAAAGGGTCAACAACAACCGGACCTTTACGCTTTGCCGAAAAACACTGGTCCGAAGCCTTATGTATAAATCACTGGGCCATGGCCATTTCTATTTTTATATTAATAATTACAGGGATCTATATTACAAAACCGTTTACCATAGGCTCCGGTGAAACATGGCAAAAATTCCTCATGGCCCATGTACGCTTTTTCCACCTCGTCTTTGGCCTTCTCCTGGTTATTCTGTTTGTATGGAGGATTTATCTGGCTTTTTTCTCTAACTTCCACGCTGACTGGAAGGATTTTTTTGCCTGGCTCAATCCCAAAAATACCTGGCACTCTATCAAGTTTTATACCTTAATCACAACTGTGCCGCCGGAGCACACCGGCTTATACGGCTCACTTCAGGCAGCGGCCTACCTCTTTCTGTTTTTCATCGTTTTTATTGAAGCTGTTACAGGCCTCGTCCTTTATGGAGCCCTGCATCAGGCCGGACTCGCGAATATCATTTATAAAGCGTTCGGCCCCGTTGAAATATGGATTTTCGGAGGTTTGGCCGGCACACGTTATACTCATCATATTTTAACCTGGCTATTTATTATCTTTATAATGATCCATGTGTATCTTTCTTTTTGGTATGAAAGGATATTTAAACAGGGCATCATTTCTTCAATTGTAAACGGGCTTTTCTTTAAAGAGGCGGAAGAACATCATCTTAATAAAAAATAGTAAATTCTCATTATTTGATATTCTTGCTCAAATGTTCATTTTTTAATTTTAATAGGGATACCAAGCGCTGTTATCTCTTTTTTTATCAATTCTTCCACCTTGGGAAGACTTTTCTTTACCCTTTCCGTCAGTTCAAACCCACTGTTTATAATATCTTCCGGGACCACAGCGATAATTATAGTCCTGGGCGCCTCTCCAATCATCTCAGCCTTGAGCAATAAATCCAGAAACTCAACCTCGTGAGCGCTGACATTATACTGTAACGTTGCTGGAATGGCATCCGGTTTAAACTTATATACTGTTCCGGGTTCCTCATCCGTTTTAACGGTATCAACAACCAGTAAATTCTCGGTCTCGCAGATCAGATCCATGAGCATATAGCCAAGTGTTCCGCCATCTATAATGGAAACATCTTTAGGGAGGAGATATTTCTTCCGAAAATCACGGACAAAGTGAACACCGAACCCCTCATCCTTAAACAGGACATTCCCCAAACCTAATATAACCAATTTATATTTTTTACTCATTTTCAAATATTGTATTGGCGCAAACAGCTCATACAGCCCTATTGGTTTTTTCACAGATTGTTCTTCATCGATTACAGGCAATCTTTAACCAACTATAATATATACAAAAAAGGGTGTGGGATCAAAACCGGTTCATCCATTATAATTTCATACATTATTTTTTTATTAGGCATAATGATTATTGAGCCGAGATTTTAATATTATTGACAAAATAAGATATTATGAATTATAATAAAAGTATCTACGGTTCCAATTTAAACTGGAATAAAACAATTAAACGAACACAATCTCATCGGGACTTGGTTTTATAAGGTCTGATTTTCTATCTCATATGTTTCTGCCTCTTACTTTCGGTTATCAAAGTCAACAGTTTATTCAAATACCATAAAACATTAAAATGCAAGCCTTGAATACCCAATAAATGGGACAAAAAAGGAGATGCGATAATGTTAGAAAACCGCTTATCCTCACAATTTAAAAGGTTGAGATTAAAACATGCATTATCAGAGCTTGAAAAAATCCAAAGGGATATAGAAACCGAATTAAATCAAACGGTTCAACCCCCTTACAGCCGTGAATTAATTACAGGTCAACGAAGGATAAAGGAAATCATGGGAGATAACATGATTTCTATCGAAGATGTGTCTCAGACCTTTGATGTAAAATTCTCAATCGAGCAAATCACTCAACTTTTAACAAACACTTACTATGAAAAGACACTTCAAAAGTGTAAACACACCCATATTCTATTTCCAGGATACCCTATAACAATTTATGAAATATCCTGCCAAAAACCCGATCTCCTCATCTGCGATTGTGATTGTCGTGAAGGATTCTGGTATGATTACAAAGACTTCATATATAAAGATACCCCTAATTGCAGATGGTATCTTGTTAAAAAAGATCTGATCTTGAATAATCCGGCTCCTCAGATCAATGACGACGAAGAGATGCTCAGCCCCGCAGAAATCATATTTATGATCTTGTTGTTCCAAGAGGTCAATAATATTAAAATATTTTCAAATGCCTATCTGAGATGTTTTAAAAAGGATTATCGGCTCGGAGAGGAACTAATCAGCAATGCCTATATCGATACCTTTAAACCGGCTATAAAAATCTTTCATCCCTTTAATTATCAACCTGTATATCCTCAGGCTATTGTGATCTCCAGGAAACCACCTTACTTGCAATAAACCCGGATCCTGAAAGATGAATCATTCCTTTATGTTGCTGTAAGTGGGGGCATTTTTGGGAGAAATTCCGCCTTTGACTTGATGATAATATTCATACGTCATGGGCTTGTCATTATTGAGGACGTCAGCATCCTTTACCTTCCCAATAAAAACCGTATGGGTGTTCACATCAATTTTATTAATTATGGTTGCCTCTATGTATGCCAAGGTGTAATCAAGAACAATAGGGATTTCTGTGATGCCGATTTTGTAATTGATGTTCCTGAATTTGTCTATATCGCGTCCTGATTTGAAACCAAAGGTGCCTATGAAAGGCATAGGTGCTTGTTCGCTGAGGATGGAGACCGTACACGAGTTGCTGTGGGTGATATATTCGTGGGTAAGATTTTTTTTATTGATGCTTACAGCAATGGTTTGCGGCTCTGAGGTTACCTGGAAAAGGGTGTTTGCAATCTGGCCATTGATTTTATCGCCGATTTTTGAGCTGACAATATAAAGTCCATAGGATATTTTATAGAGCGCTTTTGGATTCATAAGCCCGTCATACCTCCCTTTTAATTCTTTACATTTCAGATACCTTTCAAATAGCAGCCTGTCTCATAGATATTGTAGCTAATATTTTCAGCTTTGTCGATGATTACTTCTTTTTCAATGCTTACAGGATCACATCTTGAATCATTGACAAACTATTTATTTATTCTTTTTATTAATTTTTTTTTATTTTTTTTAAATAATAATAAATAATGTTATACTATAAGTACAACCACCACTAAAAAAGATCAAAACAAAAAAATAACATATAAAGAAGGAGAGCTGTTATGGTATCCCGCAAGAAAATATTTTTTTTGAGTATTTGCATTACTTTTCTGTTAGTCTTTTGTTTAAAAAAGTTTGCTTCAAATCAAACACTTCCGTGGAGTTGGCCTCCTCAATATCCTTTTCCCGGTGCTCTTCAATATCCAATATCCACATGGCCTCAGCCTGGTATAATTCCAACCATCAATTATCCTCAATCATCAGGCTGGCCTTTATATCAACCAATTCCTTCATATTCCCCTCCTCCGGGTGGAAGCTCTGCATCATCGCCAGGTTGCCCCGTGGGACTGGTATCGGGCTTAACCTTTGATGAAGAGTTCGGGCCCGGCACAAGCCAAATTACACGCTGCCTTATATTTCGCAACACAATCAGACTGGTGCTTTGGATCAAAGATTTTGAAATCACACCAGGCAGGTCAAGATTATCTCCAATATTCAATATGATAGATGATTATAGAATCACTCACGGCACGACTGATTTCAAGATCGCAACTGTTGTAAATATGGAAGGCGCCTGGTTGATGCTCAACAGAAACGCTGCAAACCCACATCCCAATGCCGCTGTAAATATATATCAGCCACTTGTGGAAGATCTGATCGCAAAGGGTGTAAAGTTCTATTTGTGAATGCAGTCTTCACGATCCAGGGGGATCAAAAGCTTTCATCTTATTCCGGGTGTACAATTTGTTCCTATCGCCCCGACAACCGTCGCCGATTTTCAAAGGATGGATTATCAATATCTTCAGCTTTGATGAGAATTTGAAATTTTTTGGCGTCTCATGACTATTTCAAATGCAAGATCCGGGTTGAAATGACGATAAAAATATTATATATTACAGAAATTAAGTTAATCTAAGTTAAAATAGGATAAATTGAGGAATCAATGCCAAAAAATGTAATGACCACAAAGGAATTGGCCGAATATATAAAATTAAATGAAAAAACAGTCATCAAAATGGCACAAAATGGTGATCTACCCGGCAAAAAGATAGGAAATCAATGGCGCTTTCATTTAATGGCCATTGACAACTTTTTACTGGATAACATAATAAAATCCTCCGATGAAGATCTCAATACATTGATAAGAATCACAGAAACCAATATCCCTTTATCCAGGCTAACAATGCCGCCTCTCATCAATTTATATTTAAAATCAAATAATCGGGAAGAAGTTTTATTTGAAATTGCAAAAATTCCCTGCGAAGCCGGATTAACTCCGTCAATAAAAATTTTATTCGAAGAGTTGAAGGAGAGAGAAAGGATGTTAAGTACGGCTGTCGGAGACGGTATTGCAATTCCTCATCCTCGACACCCCAGTATTAGATTGTTCAAAACACCTAACATAGTGATTTGTCGCACCCAGAAGGGAATAAATTTTGATGCTCCAGACAACAAAAAAGTACATCTATTTTTTCTGATATGCGCTCCTGATGTTTGTATACATTTAAGATTATTGGCAAAAGTTTCAAAATTGCTTCATGCCAAAAATATTATTCAAAAATTTATGGAAGCGGATTCAGGGGAAGAGATTATAAAAATATTATTGGAATTTGAAAGACAGTTTATCTACGCTATTTAAAAGCAAAGGAGGATCAAAATCATTAGCCATTTAGCTATTCGGAGGCGAAAGCATGCTACTAATTGTAATGCATAAAAAAAGGGAATATCTTGATTATTTACTTTCAATAATTAAAAAGAAGAAAATGGGCGATCCGACCATCATCCAGAAGGAAGGGATCGGAAGCGTTCTATTTGGTGACAGAGAAAGTGCTGTAAGACATTTTGGCGGATTTTCAAAGGAATATAATCATGCCCTGATTTCCATTGTAAATGGTAATGAAATAGCAGATTACTTAATGGAATTAATGAAAAATGACCCTGAATTAAAATTTGCCAATTTTGAGGAAAAGGGATTTATCTGCACGGTCCCTTTTGATCAAATCAAATCATTGGAGCTAAAATTAATTTCGATTAAAAAGGGAGAATATCCAATGAACATAATAGATTATCTTGCTCCTGAAAACATTCTGCTTGATTTAAAAGCACATGAAAAAGAGGATGCAATAAAGGAAATCGCCGTTCTTTTGAAGAATAAACCGGAAGTAACCAATTACGAGATATTTCTGCAAGATATTTTCGAAAGAGAAAAACTGGCTTCAACCGGGATAGGTAATGAAGTTGCTCTACCTCATTCAAGAACTGACGCTGTTGAAGATTTTGTGATTGCCTTTGGCAGATCAAAAAAAGGGATAGAGTTTGATTCAATAGATGGCAAAAAAGCGAAGCTTATATTCGTTATGGGTACTCCCC
>JBLIRS010000085.1:0-11258 GCA_049472415.1 bacterium
AATAAAGGATGAACAGGTATCGTTTCACCGGATTTTTTCTTGCCAGTTGTACAGGCCATCAATATACACTTTTCCCCATCAACAGGCTTGCATGTCGTTATCCTTTCAACGTTTATTTTTTCTTGAATGTCAAGTGACTGTTTTTTGATTTCTTCATACTCTTCAGTATATAAAGCTACATTTACAGCATTGATAAAGTAGCCGCCATTTATTATAAATGAGGAGAATTTCTCCAATATATTGATACGTTCTAATATAAGATTCTCTATACCGGCAATATTGCTCTCCACCATCTTCTGTTTGTTTTTTAGCATATTGTCAGTTATAACCCGGTTAATGGAGATGAGTATGGATATTGTTATCAAAATAATAAGCAGGTTTAATGAAATCAATAGCTTGTTTTTTAATTTCATGTTTCTCCATAATACTAAAAACCCTCTATTCTTTTCTTGGTTTTCTTTTTTATCCATTATACTTTCCTCCCTTTTCTAACCGTTACTCTTATGGCGCGGTTTGAAAAATATGTAACATAATAAAAAATGTTTCAATTAATGAATTATTTTTTGGAGGGCAAAGCCTCCTAACCTAAAGTCATGAATACGTTTCTATTATCGTCTTTTATTTTGTGTTTCTTCATATTAAATTTTTTATAGTGCGGGATGGAATCCGGGCGCCAAAGGAATTTCAAGAAATTACCGAAAAAAAAGATAATAGGAATCAATTGATTTGGAAGGATTTTTTATATCCTTGTTTAATTTTCTTAAGGTTAACGCTCGAACAGAAAGGGAGTTGGGTTATGAATTTAACCGATCAGTATCTCATTTTTACTCTAGATGAACAGCGATATGCCATGGGGCTTTCCGGCGTAGAAAAGGTCATCCGCGCAGTGGAAATGAATATACTTCCTGAGGGCCAGGATCTCATTCTGGGCTTGATAAATATGCAGGGAAAGATCATCCCGGTGATTAACATCCGCAAACATTTTTATTTGCCACCCAGCGAATTGGAAATAAGCAACAGGATTATCATTTCCAAAACCTCCAAACTCACAGTAGCTTTCGTTGTGGATACGGTTGAGGGAGTTGTTGAAATACCCAAGGATAGAGTCAATGAGGCACAGAAAATCTTTCCGAAATTAGAGAAATACATTGAAGGTGTTGGAAAACTGAATGAAAATACGGTTCTTATTTATAATGTGGAAAATCTTTTGTCCTCACAAGATGTAAATAAATTAAAGGATGTTGTTGAAGAATTTAATTGATCTAAAGGTAAAATGACACAAGATATCCCAGAAAGACTAATTGCCCAGTTCAGTGAGCTGATAACCTCACATCTCGGATTGTTTTATCCAAAAAACCGGTGGCGGGATCTTTTACGGAATATGGATACTGTATCTAAAGAATTGGGTTTTGAAAAAGTGGAATCATGTGTCCGGTCGCTTTTATCTTCCCCCCTTACTGATAAGAAAATCGATGTATTGATAAGGCATCTGACGATTGGAGAAACCTTCTTTTTTAGGGATAGCTGTGTCTTTCAGGCCGTGAAAGATACAATTCTTCCCGAGTTGATTTGCTCAAGGGATAAAAGGGGGAGAAACATCAATATATGGAGTGCTGGTTGCTGCACCGGTGAGGAACCTTATTCCATAGCAATGCTTATTGATCAAATGATTCCTTCGTGGGAGGAATGGAAGATTACGGTTTTGGCTACGGATTTAAATGCCGAGTTTCTGAGAAAGGCCGGGCGTGGTGTATATACCAATTGGTCCTTTCGAAATGCGCCCTTATGGATAAAAACAAGATATTTTAAAAATTCGGGTGATAACTGCTTTGAGTTATCCCCAAGGATCAGAAAAATGGTGACATTCTCTCAGCTTAATTTGGCGAGTAAAAACTATTCATCCGTTCTTTATAAAGCGGAAGAAATGGATGTGATTTTTTGCCGCAATGTGCTTATGTATTTTTCTTCGGAGCTCAGAGAACAGATTATCAATAACTTTATGAAGATTTTGGTAGACGGCAGTTGGTTGATCCTGAGTCCCAGTGAAGTTCCATTTATCAATCACCCCGGTTTGACTCCCGTCAGTTTCCGGGCGCTATTTTCTTTAGAAAAGAAACAGTTCTGCATAAAAAAACGGCCCCGGTTTTTAATGCTCCTAAACATGAGAATATGCAAGAGCACTCATTTTCAATTACTCCGTTTGCAATCGCAGCCAGAAAAGCGCCTTCCGATCACTCCGTAATGACCGAGCTTAAGGAAACCCTGACTTCTGAGGTGTCTGAGTTTATAGAAAACGAAAAGCTAAAAAGAAAGGCCTTTAATATTGAAAACACCACTCAGCAAAATTTGTTGCATGAGGCCCTGACCCTTTATTCGGAAGGTTTATATGATGAAGCGGCAAAAAAACTGAATACGATTTTGTCCCTGGGGCAATCAGTAGGAGATGTTTTATCTCTGAATCCGGGATCTATGGCCCTTATGGCAAGGGCATATGCCAATCAGGGCAAACTTGACGAGGCAAAAGAGTGGTGTATGCAAGCCATCAAGGCCGAAAAGCTTCTTCCAGGTCATTACTATCTGCATGCAACCATTTGCCAGGAACAAGGTCTTTTGGAAGAATCTATAAATTCTCTTAAAAAGGCCCTTTATCTGGACCAGGATTTTGTCCTTGCCCATTTTGCGCTGGGAAATCTTACACAGAAGCAAGGCAGACTAGACGAATCAAGAAAACACTTCAAAAATGCTCTTTCTTTACTTGTTTCAATGAATCCGGAAGAAGTATTGCCTTACTCTGAAGGGATACAAGCCGGAAGCCTTTTAGAGGTTATACAATCCATGATTAGAGAGGAGAAAGCTATATGAGGGAAGAGCTGCGTGAACGATTGGAAAAGATCCATACCCAGATAAAAAAAGGATTTGAATTAAGTCCGGAAGAAAAAAGAAAAATACTGAGATCCAGGGCACTCGAATTGGCAAGAGAGACGCAAGAGAAAGAAAAAGATGAGACGCATCTTGAAGTTGTGGAATTTCTTTTAGCCAATGAAAGATATGCGCTTGAATTGGATTTCATAAGAGAGATATATCCTTTAAAAGAATTCACATCCCTTCCCTGCACTCCCGATTTTGTCCTGGGTATCATCAATATAAGAGGGCAGATACTTTCAATCATTGATTTAAAGAAATTTTTCGGGCTCCCGGAAAAAGGGTTTACGGACTTGGATCGGATACTGATATTACGTTCCAAAGAAAAGGAGTTTGGCATTCTTGCCGATGAAATACTCGGTGTACAATCGGTTCCTATTTCTTACATTCAGCCCTCATTGCCAACGCTTTCAGGTATTAAAGATAAATATCTTAAGGGGGTTACAGGAGATAGAATCATTATTTTAAACGGAGAGAGGATCCTTTCTGATCCTGATATTGTGGTTCACGAAGAAATGGAATGATTTTTCAGGGTATTTTTTATCAAGGAGGAGGAAAATGATACAGGTCTTTGCTGATAACTTAATGAAACGGTTGATCACGCTTTTTCTTTTGGGTGCATCGATACCGATCATAATCATCTCGATTGTAACCTTCCGATTTCCAAGGAAGGCTTTGAAGAAGCAAACTTTCACCCATCTTTCTTCGGTAAGAGAGGCCAAAAAAAAAGAAATCCTCCGTTTCCTTGATGCCCGAATGTCGGATGCAAGGTTTTTGGCAGGGTCTTTGGAAACAAAAAAGGCCATTGAAAGATTTAATGATAATTTCAAGGAGAATCCACTGGATTCTGAAGCAAAGGAATATAAAGCCATCTATGAGACGGTTGACCCCTTTTTCAGGAAGTATATGAAAATTTATGGTTATAATGATGTTTATTTGATTTCTGGCTTCAATAGTCATGTGATATATTCGGCAGGTAAAAATCAGGATTTAGGAACCAATTTAAAGACAGGCCCCTACAAAGATTCCGGATTAGCTCTCCTTCTCACGAATGTCATGAAAAAGAAAAATACGGATATGGTGGATTTTACCTTTTATGAGCCGGCAGGTAAGCCTTCAGCCTTTGTCGGGGCGCCCGTATTTGATGAAGATGAGAAAATCACTGCCATTATTGCGTTTCAGTTTGGGACAGATGGAATCAACTGTATTATGAAGGAAAACACGGAGATTGGAGAGACAGAAGAAATCTATCTTGTGGGCTCGGATTTTCTGATGCGATCCGATTCTCGTTTTGAAAGAGAATCCACAGTCCTGAAAAATAAGATTGACACTTCAGCAAGCCATGATCTAACAGTGCATGGCAAAGGTGAAAAGATCATTAAAAACTACATGGGGAAGAAGACCCTTAGCAGTTATTCGTATATTGGATTAAAAGAAAAACTGGGGCTTGATTTTAAATGGGGTATCTTTTCAGAAATAAGTGTGGTCGAGGCCCTTTCTCCTGTTAAAGGTCTTGGGTTGCTGATATTGTGGCTGAGCGTTCTCCTCGTGGGCCTTGCATGTTTAGGAGGGTATTACGCGGCAAAATCGATCGCCGTTCCCTTAAAGGATGTTACGGATATGCTTGCCGCTTCCATAGGTCAGATCTCTTCAACGGTTTCCCGGCTCGTAGGCACATCAGAAGAAACAAACAGCTCTGTGAGCGAGATTACAACCACAGTGGAAGAGGTGAAACAGACAGCACATATCTCTCATGAAAAGGCAGAGCAGGTCGCGGAGAAATCCAGTGAAGTAGCTAAAATATCCGAAGGCGGCAAGAAAGCCACACAAGACGTCTCTGCCGGGATGAAGCGGATTAAAGAAGAGATGGAATCTATTGCCGAAAGCATTGTGGACCTTAGTGAAAAAACACAGAGTATCGAGGAGATTATCAATACTGTTAATGATCTGTCGGATCAGTCTAATCTTCTTTCTGTCAATGCCTCGATCGAGGCTGCCAGGGCGGGCCAATTTGGTAAAAGTTTCGCCATTGTTGCCCAGGAGGTTAAATCGCTTGCGGATCAATCCACAAAAGCAACGGATCAGGTAAGAAATATACTGAATGAAATTCAAAAAGCCACCAGTGAAGCAGTTATGTCCACAGAACTAGGTAGTAAGGCCGTAGAAGAGGGATCGAGTCTCTCTTCCCTGGCTGGCGATGCTATACAGAAATTGGCGAATAGTATCGTAGAATCTTCACAGTCCGCAGTACAGATTGCTGCTTCAAGTAAACAGCAACTTGTTGGTACGGATCAGTTGGCTGCGGCCATGGAAATTATAAAAGAAGGCTTTATCCAGGACATGGCCAGTACAAAAGAACTTGAGACCGCCACTCATGACCTGGAAGGCCTGGTATTTAAACTAAGAAAGATTGCCGGATAATTATCAGAAACAAATTATAAAGCGTGAGGTGTGCCATGATAGATAATGAATTTCTCAAAAAACTTAGGGATGCCTTCAAAACTGAAGCAGAAGAGAGGCTTAGAAATATTTCGTCCAGTCTGGCAGAGCTCGAAGGAACCTCTTTGTCCGTTGATAAGCAAATGCCGCTTGTGGAGATAATTTTTAGGGAAGCTCACAGTTTAAAAGGTGCCTCCAGGGTTGTTAACCTTGCAGATATAGAAAACATTTGTCAGTCTGTGGAAGAGACCTTTAATTCATTGAAGGGGGGAGAGATACAACTTTCTCCGGAGGTATTTGAGAAGGTTCATTATATGGTTGATATCATCGAACATGCCTTAGAAAATTTCGAAAGGGATCAGGTCTCAGTTCGAGGTGTGGCATGAAAGAAGAGCAACTGTTACAAAAACTCAGGGAAGCCTTTAAGGCAGAAGCAGAAGAACGCCTAAAGACCATTTCCTCCAGCCTGGTGCAGCTTGAAGAAGCCTCTTCTTCGCCGGATAAACAAAAACCTATTCTGGAGGTTATCTTTCGAGAGGCTCATAGTCTGAAAGGAGCCTCCCGGGCAGTCAACCTTGTGAACATTGAGATCCTTTGTCAATCAATGGAAAGTGTTTTTTCTGCGTTGAAAAAAGGCGAGATTCCTCTGACCCCAGAGCTCTTTGATAAGCTCCATTATACAGTCGAGAGCATCGAGGGCATTTTAATGGACCCTGACAAGGATCAAAGCCCCGAAGTTCAGGAAGAAATCCCGAAAATTTTAAACCTGTTGGAAAGCCTCATCAGTGGCAACGGGGAGGGTTCAAAGCAATACAAAGGAGAAAAAGCGAAAAAGGACAATGATAAAGTAATTTTACAAAGCCCTGGAGAAATGCATAAACAAGACTGTGTAGGGAGGAAAACTGAAATCCCTGCCGATATCATGCCGGATGATAAGGTGAAGGACATAGCACCGGAAGACACGGTATCCGCTGTTGAAGAATCAGCAGAGGATGAAGAGAGACAGGGTCATCGGGATTCATCAGAGAATGATATCGATGCGGCCCCTACCAAAGATAAATCAATTAATGAAGGTAAAGCGCTCAGGGGGATTAAGGCTGCCCAGAATAGACCCTTGATATCGGGGACCGTTAGGATCTCCACTGAAAAGCTGGACACGCTCATGAGGAAGGCAGAGGAGCTTATCCTTCTTAAGCTGGCAGAAAGTCAACATATGATGAATCTTCAGGACACCATGCAATCCTTTGAGCTTTGGAAAAAGAAATGGGTGAAAATCGAATCCGAGTTTCGACTTTTAAGCAGGTCTACTCAAAAGGAAGACATAAAAAATCAAAATCATGCTGCAATGATAGAGTTTTCCAGCCTTCTGGATTGGAATCAGGAACATATACAATCCCTGGAACGTAAGATAAGAACATTGGTGCAGACATCGGAACATAACCATCATTCTCTGGGCAGAATGGTTGATGACCTGTTGGATGATATGAAGATGGTTACTATGCTACCCTTTTCAACACTCTTTGAAATCCTTCCGAGAATGGTTCGGGATATCGCCCGTAATCAAGGCAAAGAGGTAGATCTGAAGCTTAATGGGGGGGACATCGAGATAGACAGGCGTATCCTTGAAGAGATGAAAGATCCTATCATTCATCTCTTGCGAAACTCTATTGATCATGGCCTTGAAGAGCCTGAACAGAGAGAGGCGTTAAAGAAACCAAGACACGGTGTAATCAATTTTAGTATTACACAGACAGAGGGGAATAAGGTAGAGATACTATTTTCCGATGACGGAAAAGGTATCGACTTCGAGAGAGTCAAGAAAGAAGCTGCCGCCAGGGGTATAATATCTAAAAAAGAAGAAAAAACCCTTAAGGACCATGAGGCATTGCCGCTTATCTTCCGGTCAGGGGTCACAACGAGCCCCATGATTACTCAGATTTCCGGAAGAGGGCTTGGATTGGCAATCGTGCAGGAAAAGGTTGAACAGCTTGGCGGTTCTTTATCATTAGAGAGCAATCCCGGCATGGGCGCAACTTTTAGGATCCTTCTTCCGGTAACAATGGCTACATTTAAGGGAATCCTTGTCCAGGCGGCCAATAATTTATTTGTTGTTCCCACTTCTCACGTGGAGCGTGTGGTAAGGATACAAAAGGCCGAAGTGAAATCCGTTGAAAACAGTGCCACGATTCCACTCAACGGGAAAACGGTTTCATTGGTGGATCTTGGTGACGTATTAGATTTGCCGCGGAAGGAGAATAAAGAGGAAGAAAGTAAGTATATTACAGTGCTGATTTTAGGTGTGGAGGAAAAACAGATTGCCTTTAAAATAGATGAGGTTTTAACGGAACAGGAAGTTCTTGTGAAAAGCATGGGCAAACAGCTCAGCCGGGTCCGCAACATTGCCGGCGCCACCGTATTGGGATCCGGTGAGGTTGTTCCCATATTAAATGCTCAGGATCTATTGAAATCTGCCTTAAAGGTCAACTTTATCTCCGACGGTATAAATGTGATGGAAAAAGAGGCAGAAACACAGAAAAAATCCATTTTGGTTGTAGAAGATTCTATCACATCCAGAATGCTCATTAAAAATATCCTGGAATCTTACGGATATTATGTGAAGACTGCATCAGACGGTTTGGATGGATTTAACACACTAAAGGCTGAAGATTTTGATCTCGTTGTATCCGACGTGGAGATGCCTAATATGAGCGGCTTTGATCTGACGGCAAGGATTCGGGCTGAAAAGGGTATTTCGCATATCCCTGTCGTATTGTGCACCAGCCTCGAATCAAAGGAAGACAGGGAGCGCGGTGTAGATGTGGGTGCTAATGCCTATATTGTTAAGAGTAGTTTCGATCAGAGCAATCTCCTGGAAGTGATTAAAAGGCTCAGTTAAATAATAAGAGGGAGTCGATGAAAAAGGTTCTTATTGTGGATGATTCGTTTACGGCTCGTGAATATCTGAAATATATCCTTCATTCAACCGGAGATTTTCAGGTCGTGGGCATGGCTGAAGATGGTGAGGATGCTATTCAAAAGGTGCAATTGACCCATCCGGATGTTGTCATTATGGATTTCTATATGCCTAAAATGAATGGCCATGAGGCCACACGAAGGATCATGGAATCCTATCCGGTCCCTATTGTCGCTGTCAGCGCAACATGGTTTCCCGAGCTTGTTCGGGAGGCGTTCTTAGCCATGGAAGCCGGGGCAGTGGCTGCAATAGGAAAACCAAGAGGCACTAGCAGCAATGAGTCTGATGGCACGGTTGATAAATTTCTCCAGACGGTAAAATTGATGTCTGAAATCAAGGTAGTGCGGCGTCTTCCAAAATACCAGAGGGGAGAGGATAATTCAACGGATACTAAAAAAGTGGAAGCCTCTGCATTCGGGGGAATAGTAAAACCTAGATCCGTAATTTCTGAAATTGATATAGTGGCAATAGGGGCCTCGACAGGAGGCCCTCCCGTAATAGAGACCATTCTTTCCAACTTGCCTGAACAATTTATGTCTCCCATTTTGATTGTACAACATATCAGTGATGGTTTTCTTGATGGTATGGTGGAATGGCTGAGTAAGAACACACATTTTCCGGTGCTTATCCCTGGTAATGGGGATCAGGTCTTGCCCGGACATGCCTATTATGCACCATGCGGGGTTCATATGGGGGTCACAAGAAAAGGAAGAATCGTTCTAAGTAAGGACCCCCCTGAAAAGAGTCTCAGACCCGCTGTCTCATACCTTTTTCGTTCCGTTGCGGAATCTTTCGGGAAAAAGGCCATTGGGGTATTGCTTACAGGTATGGGGGCAGATGGTGCCCTTGAGCTTAAAATGATGAAAGATAACGGAGCAATTACCATCGCCCAGGACAGAACCAGCTCAGTGGTCCACGGGATGCCGGGAGAAGCCATAAAGCTTGGAGGAGTAGATTATGTGCTTGCTCCCAGGGATATTGCTTCATTACTTGTGCGTCTTGTTAATGGAAATTAAAAGTATGAGCGGATATAACGACTCTGATAAATTAAATATCAAGATCCAGTTTTAATATTGAATCTTTTTCGGAAAAGAGAAAAGATTGAATGGAAAACCATGGAAACAGACAAAGATATAGAGAAAAAACCGATTGAGATCCTGATTGTAGAAGATAGCACTACACAGGCCATAGAGCTCCAGAAGCTCCTTGAAGAAAATGCCTATAAGGTCGCGGTTGCTCCCAACGGACTAAAGGCCTTATCTTTATTAAAAAAACATAAGCCTACATTGGTGATCAGTGATATTATAATGCCGGATATGAATGGTTACGAACTCTGCCGGCAAATTAAAAACAATGGACGGTTAAAAAATATTCCGGTCATTCTTATGACAACCCTTTCCGAACCCGAAGATATCATCCGGGGACTGGAGTGCGGTGCGGATAATTTCATTATAAAGCCGATTAATAGAAAGGTTTTTCTCTCCCGCGTTAAATACATCCTTGTTAACAAGAAGATAAGAAAAGAGGGATTATCCGGTTTGAGCCTGGAGGTTTTCTTCTCCGGGAAAAAGCATTTAATCAATGCTGAGCGTTTACAGATAATCGATCTTTTGTTTTCGACTTATGAAAACACGGTACAGAAGAGTGATGAATTACGGCAGATTAAAAGAGAATTACAAAAGGCTAATGAAACTATTAAAGTACTTCAAGGTATTATTCCCACCTGTGCCAATTGTAGAAAAATTCGTAATGAAAAAGGTCAATGGCAACACATGGAATCCTACATTAGTCAACATTCAGAGGCAGAATTCTCTCATGGCTTATGTCCTGAATGCGTAGCAAAACTCTACCCGGATTTTTATGAAAAAAAATTAAAAGGCACCCTTTAGAAGGACCTTTTATCATCTCTCCTTACCCCCGTTAACCCACCACTCGTCATCTTTATCCTGAAACCACCAGTCTATGGAATTGGTTTCAAGGATTGATTCAACCAGTTTTTTTCCTATCTCTGTCTTTATCCTTTTTTTGGCATTTTTGATCCAATCCCTGGCGTACGGACTACCCAGGTCCATGCATTCCTTCAACTGCAAGATATGCTCTATCTGGTCAGCATCGTTTGCCAGTCTGGACTCCTTTGTGTTTGATTCGTTGAATTCTTCAAATAAAGCCAGAATTTCCTGTCCGAATGACAGATTGCCGGCAAGGTCATGGATGGCCTTCTTTTCATCCACATTTACATATTTTTTGTGAACATAATTGTGATCACCCGTCCTGGCCTCTGCCAGATCGTGCAAAAGACACATCTTTATAAGTTTGCACTCATCCAGTTCCGGGTCCAGTTTGGACATCACATAACCAATATAGGTCATCCTCATGATATGTTCAGCAACAGACTCATCCCCTGATCCAAGGAAAAAATAGCCGCTTCGGGGTGTTTTCTTTAACATCCCGATCTCAAACAGGAAATTGACGATGGATTTCATAACGGGCTCCCTTTTGTTTTATTTTTATTCAGTAAGATTCAGAAAGTCTTTGCCTGCACATTTTAACAATTTTATTCCTGTTTTGGAATTGATTTTATGACTTTGTTTTTTTAAGGACGTTTGTCGCAACTTATTCAATAAGTTAAACAAAGTTGCCTTTATTTGATATAAGGGTATTATATAAAATTATATATTTATGTCCGGCATCGATTAAGCTTGACAAAAATAGAACACTGTGTTATTTTAAATCTTCTAAAAAAATTTGTAACATCTTAGTTGTTAAAAAATTCATGAAACTTTTTCATTTTAATCTCTTTCAAACAATTAAAATGTTACAAAAATGTTTATTGATATAGTAAATAAATTGGTCGAAACATGAGAAACTTTCCAGAATATATCAGCAATCATTACATTTTGATTTCCTGCCTCAATGATATTTT
>JBLIRS010000086.1:0-11261 GCA_049472415.1 bacterium
ATCCGCCGGAAGTTCCGTAGATTACCCATACGGCCCCGGCGTCCACGGTATCGCCGACATCTTCATCAGGGATGCCGATGGCCAGATCATCATAGCCGTTATTATCAAAGTCTCCCACGGCAACAGCCACCCCGAAATGGGCCCCCTTGTGGAGAGTTGTCTGTCCTCCGGACACAGTAAAGGTCTCAACCCTGCCATAGAGAGCCCCGGTAATGTGATTAATTGTTTTCATATTTACCAGACCCTGGGGCCCCATATATCCGTAAATAACATATACCTCGCCACCCCCGGGAAGGGTTGTGTTGGCATGGGGCACACTGATGACAAGGTCCTGGTACCCGTTACCAAAGAAATCCCCGTGCGCCAGGATCTGCCCGACCTCTTCATAATTATCAGGCTCGCCCGGAAGCATATACACATGGTCAAAATCTGTTTTAGCCCTTGCCAGGGAAGGTATGCACAATAAACCAACGGCTAGGATTAATGAAAGGGCCATTTCAGAAGATAGGATAATTTTAAAAAAAGACACTTTTTTCATGGCGGGCCTCCTTATAAGTTTTTCAGACATATAAAGAACATTGATTGAAGACGACAAAAGATGTTACTAAGTATGGGGCAGAACTCTTATGAATTCTTATATATTATCTATATAACATCTATCAACATGGTATCTCAACCACTTTTTCGATTTTTAAATATATCGGATACTTGCTTTATCTGAATAAAAATATACCCAGAATAATCACTTTTGTCAAAACAAAATTTTTCCAAAAACTTACAACAAGTTAAAAATGAGGATGATTCGTCGGTAATGGGAAATTATAGGAGCAATCAAAATAATTAGAATTTAAGATTATGATTTAAGACTTAAGTGCAGGATTCGATCATCTGCGTCGTCCATGCCAATATCGATAGGCAAGAGGAAATCCGATTGCCATGGCAATAATAAAAACCAAACACGCGACACCGATTCCAATCCAAATACCTATTGACATATATTTCCTCCTTTCGGAAAGAGCTTAAAAAATGCTTTTTTCTTAATTTCTTATTTTTTAATAAAAATTATCAATTAGTATATATTTTTTTGAATTTATTGTAAAGGATTTAGCAGTTTGCCATGGGACAAAGTAATTAATATAATTTAATAAATATGTCTGACCAGAATACAGAGATATCAAAGAATGACCAATCAGGAATTTGAAAAACTTGTTAAAAGGCTTGAATCTTTCTCAAACAAGAAGCCAAAATCCTATAAATTACGTGTGTTATTTTTAACAATCTTTGGCTTTTTTTATATCTTTTTTGTTTCTATTATGCTTATATTAATCCTTATTACCTTATTATCTTCAATTGGTTATAGTATATGGATCAAGGCAACCGATATGATTATGATTGTCTATCTGATCATATTTATTTTCCCAATATTCTTCATTTTGTCGACCTTGCTTAAACCACTATTTATAAGGATTAAAAAACCGGAGGGGATTCTAATCTCAATTAATGAAGTACCATCCCTAAACAATTTTATCAGTCAACTTCAACAAAAATTCAACTTCCCGCCGGTTGATGAAATCTTTATCTCCGATGAATTAAATGCCTGTATCCTGCAAATCCCGCGTTTCGGAATAATAGGTTTTAATAGAAACTATCTCAAGATTGGACTTCCATTAATGGCTGTTCTTTCTTTGGACCAGTTCAAAGCATGTCTGGCCCATGAATTTGGCCATCTTTCCAAAAATCACGGAAGATTCTCAGGCTGGATTTATCGTTTACATTCAACGTGGTTTGCTCTAACAGAGCATTATGGCTCACAGGGGAGAAGCATACTACTTTTTCGTTGGTTTCTCAATCGCTTCTTCCCTTATTTCAGTGCTTATACATTTGTATTACGGCGCGCCAATGAATATGAAGCGGATCAATGTTCAGAAGAAGCGACAAGTCCTCAAATTGCAGCCCTGAGTTTAGTCAATATCACGATTAGACGACATATAATTTATCATGAAATATGGCCCAAAATATTTCAACAGATAAAAGAAAATACGCCTGCTCCCCAGAACGCCATAAGTCTGGTAATTCAGGAAATTTCAAAAGTTTGTCCTACAGAATCCGTTTTAAAGGCTATAGATCTAAATTTAAAGCTAAAAACATTAACAAACGATTCTCACCCCTCGCTGAGTGATCGACTAATTGCTCTAGGTATCCCAGGGGAACAAATAAGGGATTTTATTCTAAATACATATATGGAAGGTAATTATAATCATGCAGCCGTATCTTTATTAGGAGAGAAATATGCTTCCTTTCTTTCAGAGCTTGACGGGTTATGGTATGAAAAAAATTCGAAGGTATGGGAGAACAATTGCAGAAAATATCAAGAGACTCTGGACTCCCTAAAAAGACTTGAGGAAAAACAAAAGTATCAAAACCTCAATGATAAAGAGGACTGGAAACTGGCGACCCTTACTCTATTTATAAAGGGCGATCAGGAAGCAGAACCGCTTTTAAGTAATTTTCTCAAAAACCATCCGAATCATATACGCGCAAATCTAATAATGGGTAAAATCCTTTTGAACAAGGGCGACAAAAGCGGCATTGAATATCTTGAAAGTGTAATTAAAAAGAATCCTCAATACTTCCAGGATATTGTTTCAAGCATTTTTTCTTTTTTCGCTAAGCAAGGGAGAGAAAATGATTTCCGTAAGTACATGGACACGTTAAATCAAATGCATAGAGAGAGTGTTAACCGTTTCAGGAAGAGAATAATGCAGGGCAATAAAAAATCCATAAAACATCACAATCTTTCTTCTGAGGATATTGAAGATATTGTAAAACAGATCAGAAAGGTGAAGGGAATAGACAAAGCTTATCTGGTTCGGAATCAAAGCAGCGAGGATACGGAAGAGCCTATTTTTATTCTGGCAATAATAAGGAAAAAACAGTTTTTTGAATTGAATTATAATGTTAATAACAAAAAAATCCTGGACCAGTTGTGGCAAAATTTGGTTTTTCCCTATGACTATACTGCAGTTGTATTTCATAACAGTTCCCCTCCATTGTATAAAAGAGTAAAAAAGGTTAAAAACTCTCTTATTTATAAAAAATAACTTACCTGTATCCCCATAAATTTGTATCTGCCAGAATCATTGACAAAGTCACATCATAAAATAAAGTGAACATTTTTTATAATGCTTATGTGTTGTATATTTTGTATTGTCGATGTATATATTTTATTCCTGGCACTATAATTCTATATCCAAAATTTCCTTTAATAACAGACTATTTCCTAATTTAAGACTATTTTTACCCTGGGTATCAGCTTTGCTTATTAGAGAGTTATAACAAGAATTATCAAGATGAAAAGAAAGGGGGATGTGATTGCACAAATTTATAATTTTACTCTTTTAATTGTGATTTTAAAGATTTAGAAGGAGTGAATGTAATGTTGTTGGGAAAAAATAAATCAATGCTGTTTATCTTTTGTTTTATCATAATATCAGCAATATCTTTAATTAGTATGCCATCATCTCATGCCCAATACTGGACTGCGATGCCACCATACAACATCCTGTGGCCTCTCTGGTCTCCGGCATTATCACCGGTCGATCCGATCTCCGGTATCAGCACACCTTTGCTTACATCACTTACCAAAGATACTGTTCTGCCGAAACAACCTGCGTTGGTTTGGGACCCCGCAAGTGAATTTCCGTGGCTACTTTACAATGTCCCATCTATTTTAGGAGGCGGTCTTACCTATTTTGCCCCGTATTATGGGTTTAATTCATGGCCACCGTCTTCTTTTACTGATACTTTAACCGGCGCTCCCATACCACTTACTCTGCCATTGGGTTTTGAACTGTTGCCTCCCACAGATTTAGCGACTTTTGGACCATATTTTAATGCAGGCAACACCACTTATTCGGTAATATATCCACCCTCTATATTTGGGTTCTCCTTTAGTAGCTTCTTAACTCCGGCTGAAGTCTGGGGTTTACCTCCAATCTAAATTTAATTTTAATTACAGGAGTCGTCTTATTAACTACTAGGGCGACTCCTTTTTACCCAAAATTTACTAACATATTTTCTTTTGTAAGGATTTCATCCAGGGTAACTTTTGTGGTCCTTCCTCATACCCCATCTTCCTTAAGGTCAATCGAGGCTTAACGACCAACCGGATGGGTGTCCGCTGAAAATCTTAACCTAAAACATGTCATTGATCCTGACTTTAAAGATGTCAATTATGATCGCTCAACCTGAATTCCAAAGTATCACCGGGTTTGAGATCAGTTACTTTATCCCTGAAGCCGATCTGAATAGGTGCTATGTCCTGTTTCCGGCAGCTTATCCGCAAAAGATCGCTTGTCACTTTTACACTTATCAGCCGCCTGCGATAGATGATGTTAAACTCTATCTTCTTAAGTTTGCCAGGCAGATGAGGATTAAACCAAAGCACATTTCCGCGGGTCTCCATACCGGTATAACATCTTTGAACCAAATCCACAGTGCCCGCCATAGCGCCCAGATGGACCCCCTCATGGGTGGTTCCACCCTGAATATCGGATACATCGCTTTCCAGTGCATCACAAAACAGATGCCATGACAGGTCCCTCTTGGACCGGGAGAGGACCCAGGAATGAACTATCCTGCTCAGTGTCGAACCGTGGGAGGTTCGCCGGACATAATATTCGATATTTTTGGGAATGGTCTCATATTTAAACGGATATCCCAGACGTTCGAACAATTCAAACAACTGGTCAGCAGAAAGCAGATAGAAAAGCATCAACACATCTGCCTGTTTAGATACCTTATATCGGTTTGGAGTGTCTCCCTCTGCCTCCAGTATCCGGTCAAGCCGGTGTATGTTTCCGTACTTCTCCTTGTGGCCTTCCCAATCGAATTCCTTCAGATCATTGTAGTGTTCAAATTGACTGATTATTCCGTCATCGTGGAAGACAATGCGTATTTTGCGGCTGATATCATCCCATAGCTCCAATTCCTCTTTCCTGAGCGCAAGTTTATTCCAGATTGCCTTTTTGCGGTCATAAGGCAGCATGTCCAGTACTTCCATGGCCCTGCATAGTACCCATACAACCATAACGTTGGTATAGGCGTTATTATCAATACCCGGCTCAGCGGCATCAGGATACCCGTCATGAAATTCGTCCGGTCCCATGACCTTTCGTATTTCATAGCGATCCAGTGATTTGTTGTATTGCGCCAGGCTTACCCAGAAGCGGGCAATCTCAAGAATGATTTCAGCCCCGTAGAAACACATAAAATCCATATCGCTTGTCACCTGATAGTAATTCCATACGTTGTATGCGACAGCGATGTTGATATGTCTCTGAAGGTTTGAGTTGTCAGGTATCCAGCGGCCCGATTGGGGATTCAGGTGCAGCTTTTGTGCCTCCTCCCGTCCGTCGCTGCCGCTTTGCCATGGGAACATTGCACCCTCGTATCCTATCAGCTTTGCCACCCGGCGCGCTTTCGGAAGCCGCCGGTAACGATACCGGAGAAGACCCCGGGTAATGTCTGGAATGCGGAGGTTCAGAAAAGGAAAAATGAACATATCATCCCACATGATTAATCCCCTGTAGGCTTCCCCGTGAAGCCCCCGGGGAGGCACACCAATATCCAGGTCAAGGGAGTGTACGGATACGGTTTGAATAAGATGAAAAATGTGCAGGTTCAGGATTTGGGCCATCCGCCGCCCATCTGACTCCACGCTTATCTGACAGCGCTCCCATAGATGTTCCCAGCTATGTATGTGACTTTTAAGTAAATCTATAAAATTCGCGGCCCAGGCAACCTCTTCTCTTGCGCCTATGAGGCTTTCGGATATGGCCCGGTCTTTTGAATTGTATATTGCCACAATCTTTTCAATACGTACAGGTTCCCCTTCTTTAGCGGAAATGTTGAGATCCTGGCATATATACCCTCTCTCCATATTTGTATGCCGTTCCACATCCACAAACCGGTCACCCTGAAAAGCCCTTGTCCTTGCCGCCAGGGCAATCCGGATATGTGATCGATTTGTCTCTACCTGGAGCCAGATCACCTCATTTCCCGTAACACCATTTCCTATCTGTTTCAGGTGTTTGTTATTGAGCTTCTGATAGCGTTTTACCTGGCTATTCTCCACCCTTCCTTCCAGCGCGGAGCGTACATAAAGGGTTCCATGCCAGTTTTCAGGTATAATTGTAGTCTCCAGGCCAGCGAGGTGATGAGAACCCATATGAGCGAAACGGCGCTGGAACAGCCTTGTCTGCCTTCCCTTTTTGTCTGTAAACCGGATTGTCCTGTTTAGCACCCCTCTTCGCATATCCAGTTCCTGGTGGTATTCCTGAATGTCCACATCCTGTATATCAAACCAGTCCCCATCATCAATGCGGAATGTAAGCGGCAGCCAATTGGGAATATTTACTATGCTTTCATTTTCAATGGTCTTTCCTGCGACCTTGCTTTCAAGACGGTTATAGCATCCACCGATGTAAGTACCTGGATAGTGAACATCGTCGGGCTTGGATTCAGGCGCGGCTCCCCGGGTGGCAAAGTACCCGTTGCCGAGAGTGCATAGGGTTTCACGCAGCCCTTCCCCTTCAGGATCGAAGCCTTCATAGGCAAGTGTCCAGATGCCTTTAGATACATCCTTTTCAGCGAGATCGAGCAACATTTCCAGAAAGGAGGCAACCTCCGAGGTGTTTTTCATCACGTACCGCGCATATGTTTGCTGATTGTCTTCGCTGACCAGAATGCCTACGCCCAGATCCGCAATGGCACGAAAGGCATCCTCATCTGTTGTATCATCCCCTATATAGAGTGGAACCACGCGGGAGCTGTTGATATGCATCTTTTCGAGTAAAGAAAGCAGGGCCTTTCCCTTATCCCAGTCCATATTCGGCCTAAGCTCGAAGATCTTCTTTCCCGTTGACTTCCTCAATTCAGAATGGAGCTTTACAATGTCGTCCACTTTTTCCTCGATACCCGGGATATCTTTTTCGTCTGCCATCCGGAAGTGAACGGCTATGGCAAACCGTTTACGTTCGACAAATGCTCCCCTGATACCCTTTATTGCCGTCTCAAGCTCTGATTCCGCCTGATCCAGCGCCGGCAAAAACTCTTCCCCCAATTTCTGACCACGCAAAGTATCTCCAGGGCCTGAAATATCAAAACCATGGCTTCCGGCATAGACGATATTATCCAAACCTACCATTTTTCTTACATCATTGAGGTCCCGGCCGCTGATAATAGCCACCATCCAGTGCTCGGCAAGGGATTTAATCACTTCCCTTGTTTTCTCCGGCATGATTGCGTCACTGGGATGCTGGACAATGGGGGTCAATGTACCGTCATAATCAAGAAAAATAGCCGGCACCCCCTCTTTCAGGTACTGAAATATCTCATCCTGCTTCCCAAGAGCAGAAGGCAGGCCGGGCATCCGGACGGTCATCTTCTTTTTTTTGAGTTGAATATCAGAGACATCTTTGACCACTATATCAGCTCCGTGTTTCATGAGCTCCGGCCTCTGGTTTCCCCTGTCTATTCCCATAACCAATGCAAAACCACCCGCTTTGCCTGCCTCGACTCCGGCGAGCGCATCCTCTATCACCACAGCCCGCTCAGGTCTTACATCAAGACGCCTGGCGGCTTCCAGGAAGATATCCGGCTCCGGCTTCCCTTTAAGCGCCAGTTCCGCTGCATCGATTCCATCAACCGTGACGTCGAATATATCCTGCAAATCTGTGGCTTCCAATACCTCCTTTACATTCTTGCTGGCCGATATCAGGGCAAACCTAAAGCCCTCCGATTTTGCCTTATGGATAAAATCCACAGTAGAAGAATAGGATTCGGCCCCATATTTTTTTAAATGATCCAGAAAATACCGGTTCTTGCGATTTCCCAATCCGCACACCGTCTTCTTCTCAGGCGGATCGGAAGGATTCCCGTAAGATATTGAGATATTACGTGACTCAAGAAAACTCTTTACCCCGTCATAACGGGGTTTGCCGTCCACATAGGGAAGATAATCGGCTTCGATGTCGAAGGGCTTGAAATCCTGGTCCATTCGGCTTGCCCGTTCTTTCAGATATTCATCGAACATTTGCTTCCACACCGCCGCGTGGACACGGGCAGTCTTTGTGACCACCCCGTCCATATCAAGGATAAAGGCATCTATATTTTCCAGATTTATTTGCCTGTTTTTCAATTCTGCCATTCTTCTTCCTTCCTGAGTTTATTTTATATTTCTTCTTTTGCATTACGGGCCATTTTAACCATTTCCCAGTATGGAGGTATATATCCGTTTCGCTCCTTGAATTTCTCTGCCGCAATAAGGACCCTTTCTTTAATGGTACCGTGCATTCGGGAAAAATCCCTTACCCTTAAGGCAGTTGTAGCGCTCATACCTTCCGGGATAGGACCGGTTTTCCCAAACAGGTTTAAAATCATACTGTAACCCTTTATAATGCGTGACAGTGGCAGCAGATACCAGGAATAAGTAAGCCTGTCACCCTTCTCCGCCCCCTCAAGCATCGCGTCCAGGACTGCGTTGTCAATGTGGTCCATATACAATGTTTCCAGGTCACGCCATTCGGCTACCACCTGTAATTGGGGATCATATTCCAGATCAGACGGTTCCTGTGTTGTAAAATGACGAACTCCCAGGGATGCAAGCCATGCTTTGGTGCCGGCAGAAGAGATATTTGAAATTCCCATCCAGAGGGAAATCCCGAATTGCTTATAGGCCGCTGATGCTACTTCCGAACAAAATTGTTTTGCAGGATCGTTGAAGTCCATTTCAAAATCATAGGGAATATGCCGGGAACGGGCCTCTCCAAGCTCATAGGATGCCGCATGGTGAGGGAGCATCGGATTTTCCTTAAGATGAGAAAGGTTGGAACATAGACGCAGTATCATTACCCGCAACTTGGTATCCCTTAGATAATCTTCCAGCGAATTGATAACCACACCCTCTTCAATATGGGATTCAATGATCGAAGGCAAATGGAGTTTTTCATCCACCTGCACTAATGCCACATGCGAGAAGTTGCCGGGATAGTCATTCCCCCTGGCAATAAGGGCGGAGGTGGGAGCCCCTCCTCTGGATACTAATATATCGCCGCTATGAAGGGTTACACCTAAAATAGAAGCGTATGGTGTCTCTGAGGGTTCGTCATGATCCTTGACGAGTGGCTTCACTGATTCCGGGGGGGCCTGCAACATCACCTCTTCAACTGCTGCCCGCCCCCCATAAAGCAATCTATATATCCGGTGGCGGGCGGTCCGGGAATTCATGTCCCAGGCCTGTGACTGTTTCTTCACTTCATACCGCATCCTGGTAAAAAGCCCGATATAGCCGGAAAGTCTATCTTTGGCAGCACCGACCAGGGATGCCAGACGGAACAACCGCTCTTCCAGTTCATCAAATATTCCGGATTCCGGCCCCAATTGTTCAATTGCAATCCTATCAATACGTCTTTCCAGCTCTGCAGATGAAATATCAATTCGTGTTTTAAGTTCGTCCTTTTCCAGGGCCTTTGCCTGTATGAATTGTTCTTCGAGTGAATCCCATAATTCGTCCTGGTTCCAGGCGAACTGGTTTGTGCCGGCAGCCTGGGGAAGGACAAACTCCTTTTCCGGGATAAGCAGTAAAATATAAAGAAAGATAACGATAATGAAAATGGAAAATATTATTTTCTTTTTTCTTAAATACATGATATTTTTATGTGATTTTTTTGATAAGTGCGCTTTTTTAAAGAAGTATAGCGAAGCTTTGAGATTTTTTCAACCTAAATAATAATGGTCATAAAACTATAATCTACCTAATCATATTTAATTATCTAGCATTAGGGGATTGTTCCATATTTTTTATAATCCAATCCGAAACACATCCGGCTGTGAATACGGATGTGGACATACCTCCCATAAAAAGCTCGGAAGAGGCATAGATACCGACCATCAAGAGATTTTTAACAGGTGTCCTGACAAGAAGTCTCTTTCCCAAAATCCCCTGATAACCAGAGCTCCAGGTCCATCCTGCAATTGACCCCCGGTACCTGCCGCCCCAATCTTCATATGTCAACGGGGTAGCAGCCTCTATGCGATCTATAGCGGAAGAAAGACCGGGAATGACATTTTCAGCCACAGCAATCAATCTGTTTGTTAAATTATTCTTAAACTCCCTGTATCCATCCTTCCTCTTTTTCTCTCCGGTACGAAAATGGGCAATATGCTCATAGGGGATTCCGGCCCTCAACACCAGGGCAATCTTGCCATCAGGCACAAGATCAGGCGCGTTTTCAGACCAGAGGCATATCTCTATCTCACGATTCTCAAAATACTCCGGGTCAGACTTTGAGGGATCAAGACGGTGACGATAAAAGAGATGGGTGGCTTTCATGGCACTCAAATCTACCTTTTTGGGATCGATCCCCAGATATACACATAACTCAGTGCCTGTGTAAGGGGCCCTTTCTATCTTCTCAACAAACCCTCCTGGGATCTCATTCAAGTCCACCATTTGGAGAAAGGTCTTTTTATAATCAGCATTCGACACAACCCATCGCGATGTATATTCCTCACCGTTTTTTGTTTTCACTCCGACCGCCCTCCCATTTTCTAAAATAATCTCTTGCACTGCCGAGCGCAATTTTATCGAGCCTCCGCACTCAAAAACGACATCTCTGACTAAATTATTTAGCCCGTGAATCCCGCAGGAGGGAAACCATATCCCTTCAGAGGACATTATATTCCACATAAATGCCAGATTAAGCATAGACATAAATGGTGGAGTGGTACCCTGAGATCCTAAAAGGTTTTTTAAAACCGGATCGGAAAAATAGCTATCTATCATGTCCCTGGAAGGTGTCCCGGAATACTCCTCAATCAGGGCGATTTTCTTTTCCTGGCTGAAATCGGATTGTCCCAATCCCCGATCCAAATCACTATCAAGACGATAATCCGGGTGCCAGACATTGATATCACGAGTCAAAGCAATAATATCTTCCAGCTTTGTAAAAAAAATATCTATATTTTTTTCCTTAGGAAAGATTTCTTTCAATTGTTCTTTGAGAATATCAAGGGGATGGGAATAGATAATATTTAAAAAAGGAGAAACTAATTGAAAGTGATTTCTTTTGTATTCGATTTTCCTATCGATTCCTATTTCTTCAAGAAACTCCTCTATATACCTATAATAGCTGAAGGAGAGAGGCCCCATAGGGAAGGAATACAATCCCCTATTGAATACAAAGCTTGTGCCACCTATA
>JBLIRS010000087.1:0-11208 GCA_049472415.1 bacterium
GTGCCTGAATATCCGAAGATAATTCCACCGCCGCCGCCTGTTCCTGTGCCCCCCCCCGCGCCAGAAACATCTCCTCCGCCTTTAGCCCCTGCCGAAGAGAGTGCCTTGCTAAAATCTTATATACCAAAGGACTTAAAATCCGTACAAAATTCCATATTACTCAGGGCAGAGATGAGAAATGAACTTTTGGATATCTTTAAATCAAAAAATTCATCTCAAGCAGAGAGACTGGCACAACTGTTCCTAACTAAGATCAAACAAGAGCCTCTTACTGATAAATATGAGATTGCTCAAATTGAAATACCAGGGATTCTCCTTGCCAACATAGAAAAAGTTTATATACTCTCACACAGTGATAGAATTAGACTCAACAATGAAAAGGGCACGCTTTTAAGATCTCCTCCAACACTTCAGAGTAAAAAACGCTTGCAGGAAATTACCCAAATTCTGGATGACGGATATGAAATAAGACTTTAATACATCCTCTCCTATCTTGATTTAATTTGTTGTTTTTTACTTTTTCATAAATGAATTTGAAAGAGAATTTTTTATTTTTGAGTATAAGCCGTTCCTATAATCCAGGGTACTGTGCCATTCTGGAAAAAGAAACCGAAGATATTCAAGCCGGATATTTTTCTGTTTTTCCGCAAACAATTTCAAAGGATAACAGAAATCAAGACCGCACCTTGGTAATTGGGACATAAACTTAAGAAACAGGAGGACAGGGAGATTCTAAAAAGATGCCGGAAAGATCAAATCTGATTGATTCTATTCGCCAGCAAAACAGAGAATTCAGAAAACTTGAAGAAAAGCACAGGGAATATGAGGCAAAACTGGATGAACTTATGAAACATATTTATTTAACCCCTGCTCAGGAAATGTTGAAACAGGAAATAAAAAAACAGAAGCTTCGCACAAAGGATAAAATGGCAGAAATTATTCAGGGCTTTGTTACAATAAACAGCAAAAACGGAGATTAACCGCCCCCATAATAAATTTTAACAGGAGTTTATTTAATGAAAAGATTGAAAAGTCAAAACATTCTTTCAGGCGTAGAGCGTGCACCTCACAGGGCCCTTTTATATGCCACGGGTTTCCCACGTTCTGCCCTGGAAACTCCATTGATAGGCCTTGTATCCTCTTTTACGGACCTTATCCCCGGTCATGTGGGCATGAGAGACCTGGAGCGATTTATTGAAAAGGGAATTCATTCCGGCGGGGGCTACTGCTTCCTCACCAGCGTACCCGGAATCTGCGATGGCATAGCAATGGGACACAACGGCATGAACTATTCCCTCCCCTCCAGGGAATTAATAGCTGATATGATCGAAAGTGTTATCATGGCGCACTCTCTTGACGGGATTGTCCTGCTCACAAACTGCGACAAGATCACGCCCGGAATGCTTATGGCAGCCGCCAGGCTGGATCTGCCAGCCATTGTGGTCACAGCAGGGCCTATGATCTCCGGGAGATACAGGATGAGAAAACTGTCCCTTGTCAGGGATACCTTTGAGGCTGTTGGCCGCTTCAAAAAGGGAGAGATATCGGAGCAGGAGTTATCCGACCTGGAGATTTGCGCCTGCCCGGGCCCGGGCTCTTGTCAGGGGCTTTATACCGCAAACACCATGGCCTGTATGACAGAGGCATTAGGTATGTCCCTTGCCGGATCCGCGACAGCATTAGCAGTATCAGCCCAAAAAAAACGCATTGCATTTGAAAGCGGAAAAAGGATCTCGGAACTTATAAAACTGGATGCAAATGCCCGGAAATTTCTCACAAGAGAGGCATTCGAGAATGCCGTCCGGATGGATATGACATTAGGCGGGTCAACAAATACCGCCCTTCATTTGCCTGCTATTGCAGCAGAGGCAGGGGTAGAGATTACACTTGATTTATTCGATGCCATAAGCCACGATACTCCTCATATAACCAACCTTCGTCCGGGGGGTGACTATTTTATGGAAGACCTTGATGCCGCGGGAGGGATACCGGCAGTTCAAAAAAGGATCAAGGAAAAGCTTCACGATACCATGACTGTCACAGGCCTTACTACTCATGAGATCGCCGAACAGGCCCAGATATTTGATGAAGATATTATCAGACCTCTAAACAAGGCCTATCATGCCGAGGGCGGGATGGCGGTCCTCAAAGGGAATCTTGCGCCGGAGGGATCTATTGTAAAACAATCTGCAGTTAAACCAGAAATGATGGTCTTTGAGGGAAGGGCCCATTGTTTCGATGCTGAAGAAGAAGCCATGAAGGCCATTATGGGTGGTAATATCCAACCCGGGGAAGTAGTTATCATAAGATATGAAGGGCCAAAAGGAGGCCCGGGTATGAGAGAGATGCTCTCCCCGACTGCGGCCATTCAGGGTATGGGGTTGGCGGATTCTGTTGCCCTGATTACGGATGGTCGTTTCTCAGGAGGCACAAGAGGCCCATGTATAGGTCATGTTTCCCCTGAGGCAATGGAGGGGGGACCTATCGCCCTTGTACGGAACGGAGATCCTATTCGAATCGATATACCAGGCAGAAAACTAGATGTTCTTGTATCCAAAGAGGAAATAGACCAACGGAAAAAAGGATGGAAAGCTCCATCACCAAAGATAAAATCGGGTTATCTGGCACGATACAGCAGGCTCGTAACCTCGGCAAGCACAGGGGCCATTTTCCAACGCTAAACAACTTAGGCACTTTTTTTAATGGCTTTTTCCCAAAATTTGATTATTTGAAATAATTTTATTATCATTGAATAGAATTGTGGGTTGCTTTTTGCAGTCCCGCCTATAATTAGTTTAATCCTTATAATCATTAAAAAAGGAATAAAACAATGATGACAGGCTCCCAGATTTTTCTGGAAAGTCTTCAGAAGGAAGGCGTAAAACACATCTTCGGATTTCCTGGTGCAACCATCCTGGGGATCTACGACTTGCTCTTAGATAGCCCGATCAAGGATATACTTGTGAGGCATGAGCAAGGCGCCATTCATGCCGCTGACGGATACGCGCGCGCAAGCGGAAAGCCGGGTATATGTCTGACTACTTCAGGTCCTGGTGCCACCAATATTGTTACAGGACTTGCAACGGCATTTATGGATTCAATTCCTGTGATTGCCTTTACGGGCCAGGTTCCAACAAGCATGATCGGGAATGATGCCTTCCAGGAGGCAGATATTGTTGGCATTACCCGATCGATTACAAAACATAATTATTTGGTAAACAATGTAAAAGACTTAGCCAAAACGATCAAGGAGGCCTTTCATATAGCTACAACCGGACGTCCGGGACCTGTTCTTGTGGATCTTCCCAAAGATGTTCTCTTGGATAAATGTAATTTTAATTACCCGAAAGAGATAGAAATCAGGGGATATAAGCCCACTTATCATGGACATCCCAAACAAATCAGCATGGCTGCCAAGTTGATAAATCAGTCTAAAAGGCCGGTTATATATGCGGGTGGAGGCGTTATAATCTCAGATGCGTCACAGGAATTGACAAGCCTGGCGGAAAAGGGTCACATCCCTGTAGTATCAACACTCCTTGGTTTAGGAGGGATAAGTGCCCATAGTCCTTACTTTCTAGGCATGTTGGGAATGCATGGAACCAAATACGCAAACCTGGCAGTAACCGACTGCGACCTTCTCATTGCGGTGGGAGCCAGATTCGACGACCGGGTCACAGGAAGGCTGGACAAATTTGCCCCGGGGGCCAAATACATCCATATAGACATAGATCCCACGGCAATCAGTAAAAATATAAGGGTGCAGGTACCTATTGTGGGTGATGCCAAGGCAATTCTGACATCCCTTGTAAAAGAGACAGAGAGTGTTGACCGTTCAAACTGGATTGACAGGATAAATGGCTGGAAAAAAGAGTTCCCTCTCGGATATGAATGTTCCGATGAGGTCATAAAGCCTCAGTGCGTGGTAGAAGAGATATACGACCTTACAAAGGACAAAGATGCCATTATAGCTACAGAGGTAGGGCAGCATCAGATGTGGGTTGCCCATTATTATAAATTCACCAAGCCCAGAACTCTTCTGACTTCAGGGGGATTGGGTACAATGGGATATGGTTTCCCTGCAGCTATTGGCGCCCAAGCGGCAAAACCAGAATCTCTGGTTATCGATGTGGCAGGGGATGGAAGCTTCCAGATGGTCTCGCAGGAACTGGCAACAGCAGTTCAGTATAACCTCCCGGTCAATGTGGTTATTTTAAACAACCAGTTCTTGGGTATGGTTCGACAATGGCAGGATTTATTTATGAAAAAGAGATATTCCGGGACATGTTTGGATTGTGCTCCCGATTTTGTTAAACTGGCTGAAGCTTACGGAGCGGTCGGGCTCAGGGCCAAAAGGCCTGATGAAGTACGTCCGGTTCTTGAAGAGGCCTTCTCAACCAACAAACCGGTTTTGATCGATGTGCACGTTGCAAGAGAAGAGAATGTTTTTCCCATGGTCCCGGCCGGGGCCGGAATCGAGGAGATGATCCTGCCGTGAAAAAGAGTGGCGCTAAAATCTTTGTGGATACCTTGATCGAAAACGGAGTGGATACCATTTTCGGTTTTCCGGGTGGTGCTGTTCTTCCCATTTATGATGAGCTTTACCAATCTTCTGTCCGTCATATACTGACAAGACATGAACAGGGTGCTGTTCACGCGGCAGACGCATATGCGAGGGCAACTGGAAAAATTGGTGTCTGCATTGCCACTTCGGGGCCGGGAGCAACCAATCTGGTAACAGGGCTTGCGAACGCATTCATGGATTCTGTTCCGCTTGTGGCCTTTACCGGACAGGTCCCCACCCCCATGATCGGAAATGACAGTTTTCAGGAAGCGGATATCTATGGAATCACCATACCCATTACAAAATACAATTACCTCGTAAAAAACGTGAACGATTTAAGATCGGTTCTGGATGAAGCATTTTATCTGGCAAATAATGGGCGTCCTGGTCCAATCCTGGTGGATCTCCCCAAGGATGTCCAGGTCAAGGAAACCGAAAATTACGAGGGCAGGAAGGTGGAATTTTTATCAATTCCTCCCCCCCCCAATCAGGAAGAAAACCTGAAACAGCTCAAGATTGCCGCTGAAGCTATAAATAATGCAAAACGCCCGGTCCTTTATGTGGGAGGAGGAGAAATCATTTCAGGTGCAGAAGCTCCATTGAGAGAACTGGCTGAAAAGGCATCTATTCCCGTTACTACAACCCTTATGGGAAAAGGCGCTTTTCCGGAAACCCATAACCTTTCGCTTGGCATGCTGGGAATGCACGGCACTCGATATGCCAATTATGCAGTCACGGAATCGGATCTTCTGATTGCGGTAGGAGCCAGATTTGATGACAGGGTAACCGGGGATGTCAAAAGATTTGCCCCGCACGCGCGAATCATACATATTGATATAGATGCTGCAGAGATCAGCAAAATCATTAAAGTAAATATACCTATAGTGGGTGACGCAAAAGAGGTGCTTTCCACCCTGTGTAAGATAGCTGAACATAAGGAGCATCCTGAATGGCTGGCCCAAATAAATGAGTGGAAGACCAAGTTTCCGTTGAGCTATGACAAATCCGAGACTGAGATAAAGCCACAATATGTGGTTGAACAGATATATGAGGCAACCAAAGGTGAAGCCATCATTACAACAGAGGTGGGGCAAAATCAAATGTGGGCGGCCCAGTATTACAAGACTACCACACCAAGGTCCTTCATCACGTCAGGCGGCCTAGGCACCATGGGTTTCGGCTTTCCTGCATCCATCGGGGCAAAGGTGGGATGCCCGGACCGGGTGGTATTCGATATAGCGGGAGACGGCAGCTTTCAGATGACAATACAGGAACTGGCCACTGCTGTCCAAAATAAAATAAATGTAAAGATAGCAATATTGAATAATGGCTTTTTGGGTATGGTTAGGCAATGGCAGGAAATCTTTTTCGATCGTCGCTATTCCCATACATGCCTCAGGGATTGTCCCGATTTTGTTGCTATTGCCAAGGGATATCGGGCAGAAGGGATATTGGTAACAAAACCGGAAGATGTAAGACCCGCCATAGAAAAGGCAATAAAAATTGAAAAACCCGTAGTCATAGATTTCCGAGTATCGCCCGAGGAAAATGTTTTTCCAATGGTGCCTCCGGGTGGGGCCATCAATCAAATGCTTGATAAGGAAAGTCAAACATGAGACATATCCTGTCAGTATTAGTAAGAAACCATGCGGGTGTTCTCTCCCATGTGGCAGGCCTATTTACGAGGCGTTCTTATAACATTGAAAGCCTTGTGGCCGGAGAAACGGAAGACCCAAATATCTCAAGGATCACTATTGTGGTTACCGGAGATGAACGGGTACTTGAACAGGTAAGCAAACAGCTTAAAAAACTGGTCGATGTCATAAGTGTTTCCGATCTCAAATTTGACAGGGCTGTTAGCAGGGAGCTTGCTATTATTACAGTGATGTCGACCCCTCAATCACGGCACGAGATCATCGAGATAGCCGAAGTCTTTGGTGCTAAGGTTGTGGATATGTCCGAAGAAACCATCACAATAGAAATTGCCGGAGAAGAGCGGGTCATTAATAATATCATCAACCTGCTGAATCCTTATGGTATCGATGAAATGGCCAGGACCGGCCTGATCGCTCTGGGATTAAGAAGCTTAGGCTGAGGAGGTCGAGAGATTGCGCCATACTATCAGTGTATTAGTTGAAAACAAGTTTGGAGTGCTGGCAAGGATCGCCGGTCTTTTTAGCGCGAGAGGTTTTAATATTGACAGCCTTTCCGTGGGAGAAACCATTGATCCGACCATTTCCAGAATGACACTTGTCACAACCGGTGATGACCAGATTGTCGAACAGGTTATCAAACAGCTCCGCAGACTTATCGATGTTATAAAGGTCAGTGACCTTTCGGATGTTGAGTATGTGGAAAGGGAAATGGTCTTGCTTAAGGTTTCTGCCGAGTCTCATAACAGGGCGGAAATCTTAAGGATTTGTGATATATTCCGGGGAAAGATCGTAGATGTCTCTCCGAAGACACTCACACTGGAAGTAACAGGGGTCCAGGATAAAATACTGGCATTGATTGATTTGCTTAAGCCTTTCGGTGTGATAGAAGTAGCTAGAACCGGCAAAGTTGCCCTGACAAGAGGTAAAAAATAAAATTAAAATCCAACTGCAGGAGATGAAATAATGATAAAGATGTATTATGATCAGGATGCCGATCTGGGAATTTTAAAGAATAAGACTATAGCAATAATTGGTTACGGGAGCCAGGGGCATGCTCAATCTCAAAATCTTAAGGATAGCGGATTGAATGTAATTGTCAGTGATCTGCCCGGAAGCAGCAACTGGAAACAAGCGGAAAAGGACGGAATGAACATCTTAAGCACTCCTGAAGCCGCGAAACAGGCGGACATCATCCAAATCCTTGTTCCTGACCAGTTTCAGCCAAAGATTTACGAAACCCAGATCAAAGATCATGTCAAGCCAGGCAATGCTATCGTATTCTCTCACGGCTTTAATATCCATTTCAACCAGATTATCCCGCCAGAGGATATAGATGTGTACATGGTAGCTCCCAAGGGGCCCGGTCATTTGGTACGAAGGGTTTATTTGCAGGGGCAAGGCGTTCCTTCACTCATCGCAGTTTATCAAGATCATTCAGGGAAGGCTAAAGATTTGGCATTGGCACATGCCAAAGGAATAGGCGCAACCAGGGCCGGTGTTTTAGAGACAACATTCGCAGAGGAAACAGAAACAGATCTCTTCGGTGAGCAGGTTGTACTGTGCGGAGGGCTGACCGAATTGATCCGCGCTGGTTTTGAAACACTTGTGGAAGCGGGGTACCAACCCGAAGTGGCTTACTTTGAATGCCTTCATGAAGTGAAGCTGATCGTAGATCTAATCTATGAACATGGTATCAGCGGGATGCGCTATTCAATAAGCGATACGGCGGAATACGGAGACCTTACCCGCGGAAAAAGGATCATATCCGAAGAAACAAGGGAAGAGATGAGATATATCCTGGACGAAATCCAAAGCGGAGAGTTCGCACGTGAATGGATACTTGAGAATCAGGCGGGAAGGCCGGTATTTAACGCCCTGCGCAAACAACAATCGGAACATCTCATTGAACAAGTGGGCAAGAAGCTCAGAAGCATGATGAGCTGGCTTAAGAAATAACCGAAATTTCAATAAATTCCTGAAAAATGAAAATCCGTATACCTGTTGCCCGTGAAGGGTGGCCCTTTATCTTTTTGGGGCTGTTCTTTTGCATTATACTTATCTCAATTGGGTACATAAAAACAGCCCTGTTTTTTATGACGGCAACTATATGTGTGATAATATTTTTCCGGGACCCGGAAAGAAATATAGTAAAGGATGAAGACCTTATTCTGTCTCCCGCCGATGGACGAATTTTGGATTTCTATGAAAAACCGGCGAAAGATGAAGGTATGCCGCCCCTTAAGCAAATCAGCGTCTTTATGTCGGTTTTAAATTGTCATATTAACAGAATACCTATTTCCGGGCAGGTTACCAGATGTGAATATAATCCGGGCAAATTCCTCCCTGCCTTTAAGGAAAAGGCATCCGAGTTCAATGAGCAAAATACGATCCATATTAAGAACGATCGCATGGAAATCGGAATTCGTCAGATTGCCGGTCTGATTGCACGGAGGATTGTTTGTCGGGCCAAACCGGGAGAATTTGTGGACCAGGGGAACCGCTTCGGGCTCATCCGGTTTGGCTCCCGTGTAGACATCCTGCTTCCGCCAGGTGTTGAAATTCTGGTTCATCCTGGACAAAAGGTCAAAGCGGGATTGAGCTCGATCGCCCGAATCAGATTATAATTATTGCTTTTTGCTTTCCTTTACCATATAATTCATCAGAATATTTTAGTTGTCTGGAAGAGGTATACATTTTTAAACAAATAAAATGTTACTATTTATTGTGACAAAATCATAATATATTGTTTGAATTATACGACTATTGATTATTACATATTAGTCCCTGCAAAGGGCAAAATTTTTTTAGTGAGGTACTCATGAAAAGAGGGATTTATATCCTGCCCAGTCTTTTTACAATGGGTAATATATTTTGTGGCTTCTTTGCCATAATTTCCGTGTTGAATAATAACTTCCAGGCTGCCGCAATTGCCATTCTGGTTGCAGGCATCTTCGATGCCCTTGATGGAAGGGTGGCAAGATTGACCAATACCTGCAGTAAATTCGGTGTTGAATTCGATTCTTTGGCCGACCTGATCTCTTTTGGATTGGCGCCGGGAATCCTGATTTACACATGGGCCTTGAAGCCCTTTGGACGAATAGGCTGGCTTGCCTCTTTTCTGTTCGTAGTTTGCGGAGCGCTCAGACTGGCAAGATTCAACTGTCAGGTAAATACATCCGAAAGTAAAAGTTTTACAGGCTTGCCCATTCCAGCCGCTGCAGGAACAGTATCCTCGTTTATTATTTTTAATCAGTTGCTCTTTGGGCCGGATGTCAGAAAGCCTATTTTGATCGTTATCCTGGCCTATGCCATGGCCTTTTTAATGGTAAGCACCATCAGATACCGAAGCCTTAAGCAATTGAACCTTAGAGAGAAAAGACCTTTTCATGTCCTGGTTATGATTTTGCTTGTTCTGCTTATTGTGGCAGCAGAACCCCGGGTGATGTGTTTTGTTCTCTTTTTGGGGTATGTTATTTCCGGACCGGCGGAGATGATCCTGAAACATGTGAGGGTGCTGACTCCTTATGCTATAGCAAAAAGACATAGATCGAGGATTCTGAAAGGAGAAAAAGATGAGTAAGGACAGAATAATCATCTTTGATACGACCCTAAGGGATGGAGAGCAGTCTCCCGGAGCAAGCCTGAATATGACTCAGAAGTTGCAGATTGCCAAACAACTGGCAAAACTCAATGTAGACGTAATAGAGGCCGGATTCCCTATAGCCTCTCAAGGTGATTTTGAAGCGGTCAAAAGGGTAGCTCAGGAGGTCGAAGGGCCTACAGTAGCCGGACTTGCACGTACCACAAAGGGTGATATTGATCGAGCATGGGAAGCGGTAAAGTATTCGAAGCGGCCCCGTATCCATACATTCATTGCCACATCAGATATCCACATGAAGTACAAGCTTAAAAAGGACAGAGATGAGATACTTGCCATGGCAAAGGAAGCAGTCAGTTACGCGAGGTCCCTGTGCCCGGATGTGGAGTTCTCCGCAGAGGACGCATTCAGGTCCGATCGGGACTTTCTTTGCCGAATCATCGAATTGGCAATAAATTCAGGGGCTGCCACAATCAACATTCCTGATACTGTAGGTTACGCCATTCCTCCGGAATTTGGGGCGCTGATCAGGCTTATTTGTGAAAGGGTCCCGAATATGGATAAAGCAGTTCTGAGCTGTCATTGTCACAATGACCTGGGTCTGGCTGTGGCCAATTCTCTGGCAGCCATTGAAAATGGGGTCAGGCAGGTGGAGTGCACTGTCAATGGTCTGGGAGAAAGGGCAGGAAACGCTGCCATGGAAGAGATTGTCATGTCCATCAGGACAAGACCGGATTTTTTTCATAATTACACAGATATCCGTACAGAAGAGATATACAAGACAAGCCGGATGGTCAGCCATCTCACGGGGCTCTCCGTGCAACGGAACAAGGCCATAGTGGGCGAGAACGCCTTTGCGCATGAGTCAGGAATCCATCAGGACGGAGTGCTCAAGGAAAAAACCACCTATGAGATAATGACTCCTGAGTCTATCGGTCTTAAACAAAGCCGCATGGTTATGGGTAAGCATTCAGGAAGACATGCCTTTTCAACCCGGTTGGCGGAATTGGGCTATGAATTGTCTACCATTGATCTGGATAAGGCATTTGAAAGATTCAAGGAACTGGCAGACAAGAAGAAAGAGATTTTCGATGAAGAGCTTCAGGCCATAGTAGAGGATGAGATATATTCCATACCGGAGGCTTTCGCACTTGATTATATCCATATCTCAAGCGGAAATAGTACTATACCAACCGCAACCATTAAGCTGAAACGGAACGGAGAAATACTCCAAGACTCAGCTTGCGGTGATGGCCCTGTGGATGCCGCATACAAGACTATAGACCGCCTGACGAACATGCCCGGCATATTGATGTCATATGCGATAAATGCGGTAGCAGGAGGTAAAGATGCCGTAGGAGATGTCAATATCAAAGTAAATATAGGAGAGC